>JAILBQ010000070.1 GCA_024680815.1 Lachnospiraceae bacterium
TGAGGGTGGAGGTTCCTGCTTCCCAGCAGGCTTACGGAAATGGCACAGCTTCTTACGTGCAAGCACGACGCAGTTGTGCCATTTCCGTAATCGGCTGTGAATAGTAACACTCGTGTCACATGAAGACGGCTCTGTGATCGAAAGGCCAATCACAGAGCCGACCCGGCTGGCTTATTTCTTTGTTTTAAGACCCGTTGCCGTAACCTGGTCTATTCCTCTTCGAGGATAATATGAAGGTCGCTGTATTCGGCCGGGAATTTATATTCCTGGTTGTCCTTCTTATAACCCTCCGGCTGTTTTAAGACGTGAACCGTGTATTCGGACTGATCCACATTGAAAACGGCCAGCCCTGACTGGTCCGTGCTCTCCATCCGGCAGGTGCTGTCATCGCAAAGCTGTATCATTGCGCCCTCGATCAGATTCCCTTCCGTATCCGACACATAGATCCGGTAAAGCTTCACATCGTTTTTGAGTGCCTTGCCTTCTTCGTTCTCTTCCGGTTCGCTTTCGCTTTCTCCTCCCGCAAGGATTTCATCCACCACTTTTTCATATTTCTTAATATTGGCGCCTACGACAGGCCTGGCCGCGATACGGCCCTCCTTGTCCACAAAGAACGTGGTAGGCCAGCCCTCGGTCATCGGGAAATCGTCGGTAAGGGCGTTTTCCCATGGAAGGATATTTAGGTATTCATCCCCGTTCTCCTTGAGGAGCTTCTTCGCCTCCGCGATCGTATTCTCATCGATGCCGTCTCCCACCAGTCCTACCACAGCGCAGTTTTTTTCGGTAAGACGATTGTTGATCTTGTTAAGCTCGGGAAGCTCATCCACACACCAATAGCACCAGGTAGCCCATACATTGACCATCGTAACTTCATTTTTCGAGAAGATCTCATCGCTGGTAACCGGATTCCCGTCGATGTCGGTTGTGGTGAATTCGATTTTTTTGCCGATTAAGTCCGCAAAAGGCTCCGCGGGCTTGAAATACTCGGCATTTTTCAGGAGATCATCGATCATGCCATACAGGGTATCAAATTCCTGCCGGAATTCCCCCTCCAGATTTTCAGAGCCGCTCTTATCCAGCTTGGTATACCGGAAGAAGGTGCAGTCCTCAGCCTTGGCGATCTCCGTATAATCCTTTTCGTTAAATTCGTTGTCCGTTTCGGACTTCTTAACGATCTCGGCCAGAGCATCGAGACCCCTGTTCTTGTCGATGGAAATGACGTAAGTAAAATCCGCCGCTGCTTTTGCATATTTTTCTTCATCCTCAGGGGTAGGATCATCGATATAGATATGCTCATTCAGCCAGTCCTCCGAAGCCCCTGTATAAGCGAAATATGTCACAAAAACCCCCGGCTCGTCATCCATTTCGTAGGAGCTGCAGTGGATGATTCCCGTTGCATTGACAAAGGCATCGGGATACTGGAACCTTAATCCGCCGCTGCATTCTTCCATATTGTCACCCGGTTCCGCCTCCTCGTCTGCGGCGGCCTCTGTCTCCTCCCCGTCGGCGTTTTCCGGGGCCGGGGCTTCCGGGAGCTCGTCGGCAGTGGCCTGGGACTCAGCCACAGAGGCCTCCCCCGCTGCGGGAACAGCACCGACATTGCCCGAGCAGCCGGTTGATAATACCAGAACCCCGGCCAACAGTAATGCAGAAATCCTTTTTTTCATTCTCTTTCCTCTTTCTATGAAGTCTGCTTGATACCGAAGAGATCCGTTTTGCGTTGTTTCCTGATATTTATGATTCGGACACCAAAAGTACTGAATCACTGTTTTGATACAACGAATTGCTCCGTTGCTTTCAGCAACTCTCGCAATTCTACAACACTCGCAATCCGCTAATTTACTACGTAAATTGCTACTTGCTCGTGTTATTTGACGCCCAAAGTCAAATGGCTTTTTGAACAAGTTCAAACGCCATTTAGACTTTGGGCGTTTGTATCATCATATTTATTATATCTTTCACCATGGAAAAGAACAAGGAAATTTGACAGCGGGCAGGAAAAATG
>JAILBQ010000105.1 GCA_024680815.1 Lachnospiraceae bacterium
ACCACTCCCTGGGAGGCGATGGAAAAATTGAGTATGGGGAGTCTGGTGTCAATTTCGGTCTGGTTTCCGAGCGGATCCGCCACATATATTTTGGTACCGTTGGTGTTGCCTATCGCCACATAGTCTTCGCAGGTGGCAACATGGGGATCACTCATCTCATAAGTCAGATTCCAGAGTGGCGTACCGTCTCCGTTAAAGGCTTCAGCCCCATCCGTGCTGTATTTTAATATATGACCGTTATAGCCCAGATATTTCGCAGTGTCGGCGTCAGATCGCAGCGTTTTGGACAGGATCGCATAGTCGTTAAAAACCAGGTCGCGATAATAAGAATAAGCAAAAACAGCGGCCGCAATAACTGCCGCCGCTATCAGGATGGTGCGCACCGCCACTGCTATGCGGTGACGCACCACCTTTTTCTGAAACTCATCTATTTTTTTTGTCTCGGCTTTTCCGCCGTCAACAACCTGGAATTCACTCAAAGCGCTTCTTTGATCTGCTGATAGATTCCCTTTCCGTCCAGTTTGTATTTTGCCAGAAGCTCGCCTGCAGGGCCGGATTCACCGAACTGATCCCGCATTCCGAAACGGTGTACCTCCACCGGACATTTCTCGCCTGTTACCTCGGCCACTGCCGCCCCGAGACCTCCGAGGATATTGTGCTCCTCCACAGTAAAGAGCTTCCCGGTTTCCTTTGCAGCCTTAATAATAATGTCCTCGTCGAGAGGCTTTATTGTATGAATATTTATAACCCGTGCCTCAATTCCGTCCTGCTTTAAAAGCTCTGCCGCATCAAGAGCGTGCGAGACCTCCACTCCCGTGGCAATAATGGCAAGATCCTTTCCGTCCTTAAGACAGATTCCCTTTCCAAGCTCGAAGTGATACTCCGGATTATCGTTAATTACGGGAGAAGCCGCTCTGGAAAAACGCATATATACCGGCCCCACATGTTCAAGGGCTGCACGCACCGCCGCTTTGGCCTCCACATCGTCAGAGGGGACGATAACCGTCATGCCCGGGATGACCCTCATCAGAGCAATGTCTTCCAGACACTGATGACTTGCACCGTCTTCACCAACGGTAATCCCGGCATGGGTTGCGCCTATTTTTACATTCAGCTTCGGATAACCGATGGAGTTTCTTACCTGCTCAAAATTACGTCCGGCCGCAAACATGGCAAAGGAGCTTATAAAAGGAATTTTACCCGCGGCAGCAAGGCCTGCGGCTATACCGGTCATGTTACATTCCGCGATACCGCAGTCAAAAAACCTGTCGGGAAAGGCCTTCTGAAATGTGCCTGTTTTAGTAGCTCCGGCAAGATCCGCATCCAGCACCACCAGATTCGGAAAATCCTTTCCGCATTCCGCCAGCGCGTTTCCATAGCTTTCTCTCGTTGCAATTTTCTTTACGTCGCTCATATTATCCCTTTCCGTGCCGTACTTTCCGGCACCCTCAGATCGCCTCTCCGGCTTTTTTCAGCTCTTCCATGGCGGTTGCGTATTCCTCATCGTTCGGGGCTTTTCCATGCCAGCCGACCTTGTCTTCCATAAAGGAAACGCCTTTGCCCTTGATGGTATGCATGATAATTGCGGTGGGCATTCCCTTTGTTTCCTTTGCTTCTTTAAAAGCGGAGGCGATTTCGTCGAAATCATGTCCGTTGATGTTTATCACATGGAAATTGAAAGCCTCTGCCTTTTTATCAATAGGATAAGGTGAGCAGACATCTTCAACTTTTCCGTCAATCTGAAGCCCGTTATTATCGATGATGACAACCAGATTGTCAAGCTTTTTAGCTCCCGCGAACATCATGGCTTCCCATATCTGGCCCTCCTGAATTTCACCATCGCCGCAAAGTACATAGGTTCTGTAGCTCTTTCCGTCTATCTTTGCAGCCAGCGCCATGCCTACCCCGGCGGAAAGGCCCTGTCCCAGAGAGCCGGAGGACATATCAACTCCCGGAGTGTGCTTCATGTCAGGATGCCCCTGGAGATAAAAATCCGTATGACGAAGCTTTTCCAGATCGGATGCAGGGAAATATCCTCTTGCCGCCAGAGTGGAATAAAGCCCCGGCGCTGTATGGCCCTTGGAGAGCACAAAACGGTCGCGATCCGGATCATCGGGTTTTTTCGGATCAATGTTCATCTCCTCAAAGTAGAGGTAGGTAAACATATCCGCCGCGGAAAGCGATCCGCCGGGATGTCCGGATTTGGCCGCATGTACGGCGGTAACGATGCTTTGACGAATTTCATTCGCCTTCTTTTCCAATTCTTTCTTGTTCATCCTTCCTTTTCCTTTCCCTTTCCTTGTTTAATGCCCCTGTCCGTAATAGGCGTTTTCGCCGTGCTTGCGGTAATAGTGTTTGTCCTGAACCTCCTGGGGAGCGGGTTCCACATGGGAGTTTATCTGTTCTGTCCACATAGCCATCTTGGCGCATTCCTCCAGAACAACCGCGGTATGTACGGCTTCCTCCGGATCCTTCCCCCAGGCGAAAGAGCCGTGGTTTTTGCAGAGGGCAGCCATCATCGCGATGTGATCCTTTCCCTCGAAATAATCGGTAATTAAAACGCCGGTATTGCGCTCATACCCTGCATCAATTTCCTCTTTGGTCAGACACCTGAGACAGGGAATCGGCCCGTAAAAATAATCCGCGTGAGTTGTACCGTAAGCCGGAATAGAGCGTCCCGCCTGAGCCCAGCTCGTTGCATAGGGGGAATGAGTATGGACGACCCCTCCTATGTCATTCCATTTTTTGTACAGCTCCGCATGGGTCTTCGTGTCTGAGGAAGGATTGTATTTTCCTTCAATTTTGTTGCAGTTCAAATCTACCACAACCATATCCTCAGGCGATAAAGCTTCATATTCCACTCCGCTGGGCTTGATCACGAAATACCCGCTTTCTTTGTCAAATCCGCTGACATTTCCCCAGGTGAAGGTAACCAGAGAATATTTCGGCAGCAGCATATTGGCTTCATATACTTCCTTTTTCAGAGCTTCTAACATCTTTCTCCTTTCTGCCGTGTCTTACACAGCCCCGCTCCGTCCGTAACGTTGCGCTGTTATATAGTGCTGAATTTATAAATTGTCGTGGTATCGTAATTCTTTCCCGCATCAAATACGGGGCTTTCAAAAGCCGGTTCATTGACGCTGTTGGGATAGAACTGTGTTTCGAGGCACAGCGCCGTCCGGGGGCCGTAGGGCTGTCCGCCCTTTCCGGTGATCCCCTCCCTTATGCAGTTGCCGGCATAGAACTGAATTCCGGGAAGATCAGAAAAAACTTCCATCCTGCGGCCGCTTTCCCGGTCTTCAACTACCGCGTAAGGCTTATCGGAAGCGGGTTCATCAACGCAGAAGTTATGATCATAGCCTTTAACAAGTGTAAGCTGCTCCTCATCATCTCCGATATGATCACCGATCTTCATAAAGTCGGTAAAATCAAAAACGGTACCCTTTACGGGAGCGCATTCCCCCGTAGGAATGGCACCGGGATGCACGGGATTATACCGTGATGCGTTAAGCTTTAAGTATTGCCGCTCTATATGCGCAGGCTCATGCCCGGAGGCTGCGTCAAGACCCGCCAGATTGAAATAGGTGTGGTTGGTGCAGTTTATCAGGGTCTTTTTATCGGAGACTCCCTCATAATGCAGAGAAAGCTCGTTTTTATCCGAAAGTGCATAGGTGATCTTTATGGACAGAGTTCCCGGAAAACCGTTTTCGCCGTCCGGACTGGTATAGCTTAACGCAACGGCATTGTTTTTCTCATCCGGCTCAGCGCTCCATAAGACCTTGTGAAAACCGTGATCAAAATCCGTATGAAGATTATTCCCGTTTTCATTTACCGGTACGCTGACGCGGACTCCGTCCAGCGTAAAGGAAGCTCCCGCAATACGGTTTGCGCTCCGTCCTATGGCCGCTCCGAAAAACTCGTTATTTGTAAAATATGGTTCGATGCTGTCATAACCAAGCACAATGTCGTCAAAGCGCCCTTGCGCATCCGGCATTTTAAGAGATGTGATTATTCCTCCGAAGTTAATCACGGAAACGGATGCTCCGGATGAATTGGTGATGGTGTAGACAGATACATCCTTTCCGTCCTTTGTTTTCCCGAAAAGCTTTTGATCGATTGCCATTTGAACTCCTCTCTTCCGGCGGCGGACACCCCTGCCGCGCGAACGATTATTTATGCCTGCAAAATTATATTATAACAGATTTCGTGACAAATAAAATACTATCCTTTTCCCTTTAAGACAGGGGAGAGGGGTTTGTAAATAAAGAGAGTGATAAGCACCGAAAGCATTCCCTTCACAAAGGTAAAGGGAACGTTGAAGATTATGAGGCACTGCCAGAGATTTTCGACTGAAGGGAGAATCATCCTGTAGGCTCCTATAATGGCTTCCATAGGCATAAAGGCCGTGTAGATCGGATATACCACATAATAGTTTGTAACAAGACTGATAAGGGCCATGGCCGCCGCTCCGATAAAGGCTCCCGTGACTGCTCCCTTCTTTGAGTGAAATTTTTTATAGAACAGGCCGGCAATGGAAACAAAGGCCGCGCCGAGCATGAAGTTGGAGAGCTCTCCCACTCCGCCTGACTGGGAATTGGTCAGGTGGATCAGATTTTTAATAAGGCAGACTATGACGCCGGAGACCGGGCCGTAGGCAAAAGAAGCGATCAACGCCGGAAGCTCGGAAAAGTCCAGCTTTATAAAGGAGGGAATCAGCATCGGGAGGGGAAATTCCAAAAACTGAAGGACATAGGCCACCGCCGAAAGCATGGCCGTCCCGCACATCAGGCGTATCCTTTTGCCTGTCATAACCTGTTTTTTCCAGTTTGCCGCAGTTGTTTCATTCTGACTCATTTTTAATTCTTCCTTTCTGCCTTAAGGCAATAATGGCGGAAAACCTTCGTAAGAAAAGCCCGCAGAAAACTCTTCTGCGGGCATCATAAATACATTTATCCTTTCTTCTCCCATCCAGACTGTAACTGTCGGCCTCGGAATTTCACCGAATCGTGCATAAAAAATGCTTGCGGGCTTTACCGCCGGTGGGGATTTTCGCCCCGCCCCGAAGATTTTCACGTATAAAGTTTTAAACCGGGACTCATTATAACTCAGGCTCGAAAAAGATACAAGAGTCCCGTTTAATTATCGTCAATTCTGCAGAGAGCCTCCGCGATAACCATATCCTGCGGGGTTGTGATTTTTAAATTTCTGCTGCTGCTTTCCACAAGCTTTGCGTCGACCCCGGCATACATCTTCGCCACCATGGTATCGTCGGTAATCGACACTCCGGCATTTTTAAGACGTGCTTCATCCGCAATCAGCTTCCCGTACGCCTCCCGTATCATTTTAAACCCGAAGACCTGAGGGGTCTGCATGAGCCATACCTTCGCCCGGTCCGGAGTTTCCTTTATGAATCCGTCCCCGTCCTCGATTTTTACAGTATCACTCGCCCGGACCGCCGCCACCGCGGCGCCGTATTTTTCCACATAGTGAAGACACCGTTCCAGAAGATGCTCTGTCACAAAAGGGCGGGCACCGTCATGTATAAACACATAATCGCAGCCCCCGGAGGCCATGAGTCCCCGATAAACCGAATGGTAGCGCTCCCTGCCTCCCTCAATGATCTTCACAACTTTGGACAGTCCGTAGCGTATCACCAGCTCCTTCCGGCAGTACTCCTCATAACCCTCCCCGCAGACCAGGATCACTTCGTCTATGAAAGATCGCTCGAAAACCTCCAGCGAATGACAGATAACCGGTTTCCCCGCCAGTTCCATATATTGCTTGGGAATTTTCCCGCCCATCCGGCGGCCTGTTCCCGCTGATAATACTATAGCTACTGTTTTCATGGTTTTTCTCTCCCGAGCTTAAGGTCAGGAACGGCATTCAGGTCAAGTCCCGAGCGTTCACCCCTTTTGTAATGAAAGAACGCCGCCGATGCAATCATTGCCGCATTGTCCGTACATAGAATTCCGGCCGGGTGATAGTAGTGTATTCCCTTTTCCGAGCATCTTCTTTCAAATTCACTTCGAAGTGCGGAATTTGAAGCGACACCGCCGGCAATGGCAAAACGATCGGCGTGGAAGCGTTCCGCGGCATTCATGGCGTTTTCCGTGAGCACCTCTACCGCAGCCGCCTGAAACGAAGCCGCCACGTCCTCGCTCACAACCTTCTCTCCCTTCATTGCGGCTCCGTTCAGGTAATTAAGCACCGCACTCTTAAGACCGCTGAAGGAAAAATCAAATTCCCCGTCGTCCACATGAGCTCTCGGGAACCTGACAGCTTCTGGGTTTCCTTTCTTTGCCGCTGCGTCAATTTTGGGCCCTCCCGGATATCCCAGACCTATTGCCCTGGCTACCTTGTCAAAGGCCTCCCCCGCAGCATCATCCCTTGTCACTCCCAAAACCTCAAAGGTGCAGTAGTCCTTCACTCTTACAAGGTGGGTATGTCCTCCGGAAACCACAAGGCAGAGAAAAGGCGGCTCAAGAGAAGGATCCTCAATATAATTTGCGCAGATATGTCCCTCGATATGGTTTACTCCCACAAGAGGAAGACCGGAGGCATAGGCAAGAGCCTTGGCATAGGAAACTCCCACAAGAAGCGGACCCACCAGACCGGGGCCGAAAGTAACTCCGACAGCGTCCAGTTCCTTTAAGGTTATTCCGGCTTTCGAAAGTGCCTCTTCGACAACCTGACAGATTTTCTCCATATGGTGGCGGGAAGCCAGTTCCGGCACTACCCCGCCGTAGAGGGTATGAATATCAATCTGGGAAGCGATGATGTTTGAACACACTTCCCTTCCGTTTTTCACCACCGCAGCTGCCGTTTCATCGCAGGAGGATTCAATCCCCAGAATGAGCACATCCTTTTCACTCATCGGAAGAGCTCCCCCCTTCCACTGACGTATTTGTATTGGCGCTCTGCCATCCCAGGATTTTCCAGTGACTGGCCGCGTCCCTCCGGAGAAGAAACTGTTCCCGGTCACTGTAAGTCTGGGCATCCTTCTGCAATACATAGGTGCAGTAAAGCGAAGACATATCCCCCAGGGAATTTTTTTCGTATACCACATCCGCCGTGGAGGTTATCGTGAAATTAATGATCCGCCTGTGATCCTGCCGGAAAGATGAAACCGCAGCCTTCAGGCTCGCAAGAAATTCCTCATCGGACTGCATCGCCAGAAGCTCATCATCAAAAAGCCGGCGCATCTGCCTTCCGATGGCTTCGATTTCACTCTCCTCCACCCCATCCTGATACAGCGCCTGGCTTAACTGCGCATAATACTTCACCACGGCCCTGGGGCTTGCCGGATAATCAATGCTTAAATCTCTCTGGAGCACATACTGAACATCGGAAAGCTCCGCCTCGGCATTGCCGGACGGGGCATTCTGCAGCCGGTAAAAGACAACGACGGCGATCAGGACGAAGATCAGGACCAGCAGGATTTTTTTGAAATTTTCGGCGTTTCTTTTATTCATAATCCAGCTCGACCGTCTTCGCGTCTTTCCCTTCCTCCGCCGCCGGGAATATCTCCCGCACCCGCTTCATATAAGGCTTCGGATTAACGAGCGACGGGGAAAAATGAGTCAGCCAGAGTTTTTTTACCTCTGCCTTACGGGCCAGCTCCGCCGCTTCATAAAATGTCATATGCTTGTGTTCTCGGGCCTTGGCATCCTTGTCGCTCTCGCCGTACATTCCCTCGCAGATAAAGAGATCCGAATGATGAGCATAACGCACAATGGCCTCCGTCGGCCTGGTGTCGGTACAATAGGTTACCTTGATCCCCTTGCGGGGCGGCCCCATTACGAGCTCCGGCTTATATACCCTGCCTTCCTCATCCTCCACCGTTTCGCCCTTCTGCAGAAATCTCCAGAGCTTTAAGGGTATATTAAACTCCTTTGCCCGCTCCGCATCGAAGCGCCCGGCCCGGTCAATATCCACGCTGTAGCCATAGCAGGTAATATTATGTCTGACCCTGAAAGCATTGATGCGATAACCGTTCCAGACAAACTCCGTATCCCCGGAAAGCTCCTGGTATTCAATGGGAAAAGGGATGTCGGGAGCAATTGTCAGAAGCGCACGGCAGATTCCTTCCACTCCTTTGGGCCCGACTATCCTTAAGGGTTCATGGCGCTCCGCGTTTCCCATTGTAAGAATGAGTCCCGGCAGACCGCTGATGTGATCCGCATGAAAATGGGTAAAACAAATAAGCCCGATGGGCTTCGGGCTCCAGCCCTTTTCCCTCATCGCGATCTGTGTACCCTCCCCGCAGTCAATAAGCATATTGTTTCCGTTAAAACGGAGCAGGAGCGAGGTAAGCCATCTATGGGGAAGCGGCATCATACCGCCGCAGCCAAGTAAGCAGACATCCAGCATTTTATAATTCCTGACCGCCTTTTAACCGGTCTTTCTTCTCATAATAAGTGCATTTTCAGTCGGATGGGAATAAAGAGCCTTCCGCATCCCCACAACGCTGAAACCCAGGGACTCATACAGACGGATAGCGGGAATATTTCCCTCCCGCACTTCCAGGACAAAGCCTTCCGTTATCCCGGAGGACACCCTTGAAAACAGAGTTTTTAAGAGGCGCCTGGCCACCCCCTGCCGCCGGTTTTCAGGAGCGACAAAAATATTGGTAAGATACCCTTCTCCCCATCCGTTCCTGACCACTGCCAGCCCCACCAGTCTGTCATTAACAACAGCGGCAAGGCTTGTGGCAAAAGGCAGGGACAGGGTTTCCTTAAAATCCTCTTCGCTCCAGGCTTCCTGACCGAAAATTATCCTTTCCAGCGCGGCGGCGGGAGGAATATCCTCTGAAATCATATCACGGATAAAAATTCCATCAGCCTCCGGCATGGCCTTCTGCCCTCTCCCTTTCCCTCTCCGCCTGGGATTTTCTTAAATACACCGGAACATGCTCACATGCCGATGTATAGTTTCCCTCACGAAACATGACCGCGGCCAGAGCCGCCACTGCCCCGGCCCGCTGGGCATTTAAGTGAACGGGGGCAAAGGACACCGGAAAAGAGGCGAGCCTTAAAATATCCTCTTTGAAAACCGGAACGCCGTCTCCCGTAAACACCGCTTTTTTCCCAAAGCTTCCGGCTTTCGCCACCAGCTCTTCTATTCCGAGGGCACACTGTTCAAGCAGGCACTTTGGCCGTACGGCCCCCTCCCCGGCCTCGGAAAAGGAATATATTCCCGTATAGACCTGACGGCGTCTCGCATCCATAACCGGAATAATCAGGCCGGAATAACCCCATAGCTCCAGCGCCATGGCCTCAGTTGTCGGAACGCCGATTACCGGCTTATTAAGCGCCTGAGCCAACCCTTTAGCCGCAGCGGAACCGATACGAAGCCCGGTAAATGACCCCGGCCCTCCGGCCACGGCCACCGCATCTATGGTGGAGAGATCAAGCTCCGTCATCCTCACAATTTCATCCACCATCGGCATAAGGGTCTGGGAATGGGTTTTTTTATAATTTACAGTATATTCCGCCAGAAGCTTTTCATCCTCCGTAACCGCCGCAGAGGCCACAAGCCCCGAGGAATCAATCGCCAGAATCTTCATGCTGCCTTCTTCCTGCCGCTTTTCTTCCGGTCAGCATCCCGCCCGGAGCTCCGGCCTTTCAAGAATTATCCGCCGGAAATCAAAGCCCCTGGAAGGATCCTTTTCAATCCTCACCCTTATCGTATCCTCCGGAAGCAGCTCCTCTATAAGCTCCGCCCATTCCACAAGACAGACCCCGTCCCCGTAAAAACAGTCCTCGTAGCCGATTTCATCCATTTCATCCGGACCGGAAAGCCTGTACACATCAAAATGATGGAGAGTAAGTCTCCCTTCCTCATAGCTTTTAAGGATTGTGAAGGTGGGAGACGAAACCGCACCCTTTATTCCAAGCCCTCTTGCGAAGCCTCTGGCAAACACGGTTTTTCCGCTTCCCAGATCTCCGCACAGCGCAACCAGTGTCCCCGGCTTCGCTTCCTTTCCCAGTTTCTCGGCATAGTTTAAAGTGTCGCCCTCACAGAACGCCTCAAACGTTTCCGCTTTCACCACGAGGCTACAGCTCCTTTCTCCCGTCCAGAGCCCGAACAAGGGTTACCTCGTCAATATTTTCCAGATCACCACCCACCGGCACGCCGCTGGCTATCCTGCTTACCCTGATCCCGGTGGGTTTGATCAGCCTGCTCAGATACATGGCTGTGGTTTCACCCTCCAGAGAGGAATTGGTAGCTATAATAACCTCATCCACTTCGGTTTCCGCCAGGCGCTCCATAAGCTCCTTCAGGCGGATATCCCCCGGCCCGATACCCAGCATGGGCGAAATTGCCCCGTGGAGCACATGATAAACCCCTTCATATTTTCCGGTTTTTTCGTAGGCCGCCAGATCCCTTGAATTTTCCACCACCATGACGGTTCTCTGATTACGTTTCGGATCAGCGCATACGGGGCAGATCTCCTCATCGGTCAGGTTAAAGCATTTCCGGCAATACCGGATATTGGCCCGGGCATCCAGAATCGCCGTTGTCAGGCGTTTCACATGCTCCTCCGGTTCGTGGAGCAGATAAAAGGCAAGCCGCCCTGCAGATTTTGTCCCGATTCCGGGAAGAGTCGAAAGCTCTTCTATGAGCTTTCCCAGCTTGCCGGAATAAAGCTCCATTAAAACAGTCCGCCCAGACCGCCGGATATTTTTTCCATGGCCGCCTGGGAAGCCCCGTTCGCCTGTTTAACGGCCTCGTTTACCGCCGCCATCACAAGATCCTCCAGGGTCTCCACATCCTCGGGATCCACTGCCTCGGGTGAAATGGAAACCTTAGTGACCTCCATCTTTCCGGTTATGGTGACGCTGACAGCGCCTCCCCCCGCGGAAGCTGTAAATTCCTTTGTCTCCAGCTCCTTCGCGTTCTCCTCCATCTGACGCTGCATGCGCTGGGCCTGCTTCATCAGATTGTTCATGTTTCCGGGCATCCCCTGGAAACCCCCGCCTCTCTTTGCCATATTTCCTCCTTAATAATCCTCTGCCTCTTCAATATATTCAAAGCGTACGAGCTCCTCAAAATTCGGGAGGGCGTTTTCCTGTATCTCCTCCTTCTCCATTCGGATCTCTAACGGCACTTCCTTTCCGATCGTGGCGTTCACCGCCTCCTGCACCGCTTTCTCATTCTTTTCCTCATGGAGAATCTGATATCTTCCCGCTTCATCCACAAGAAGAATCAACCGGTTCCCTTCAACCATGGGCCTCGCCATCTTTAAAGCCGAACGCGTCAGTCCGTCCAGCCTGTCAATCACCAGTCTCCATTTCGAGATGACCTGCCTTATATCCTCCGGAAGCGCCGGTTTAAGCTTTGTCTCCCACTCCTCCTTTGTGACATGCTTTACGCTATATACCTTTCCGGAAGACTTCCCCGGGTTTTCTTCAACGGCTCCCGCAGGGGGAACGCCGCGTTCCGAAAGATTTCTGATCTCCCTCTCCATCTGTCTGATCCTCTGGGTTAAGGAAATCAGATCTGTTTCCATCTGGGGACGGCAGAGCTTTATTATGCCGATTTCCATCAAAACCCTGCGGTCCGTTGAAAAGCGGAGCTGCTGCTTGAGTTCGGAGAGAATACGGATAAACCTTGTGACTATTTCCGGCTCTGTCCGGGCGGCCTCTTCCTTCAGCAATGCCAGCGCCTCCGAAGAAACATCCACCATGGAGGTATCCTCCGGGGAAACCCCCACCAGAAGGAGATTTCTTAAATACCAGATAAAATCCGCCAGAAACTGATTCAGGTCACGCCCCTGCATGATACATTTATCCAGAATTCCCAGGGCTCCGGTACAGTCCCCCTCAAGAATCCGCCGCAGAAGCGCACTGAATACCGAGGTATCCACTGCTCCCAGTACGTTAAGAACCTTGTCATAGGTCAGTGTTTCCCCGAAATAGTAGGAAATACACTCATCCAGAAGGCTCAGCGCGTCACGCATGGAACCGTCTGCGCATTTTGCAATAAAAGCAAGGGCCGAATCTTCCGCCTCCACCTTTTCCTCAGACATAAGGGCCTTCATACGTTCCACAATTACATCGTTGGAAATCCGGTGGAAATCGTAGCGCTGGCACCGGGAGAGAATAGTAACGGGCAGGGCATTCACCTCTGTTGTTGCCAGAATGAAAATGACATAGGAAGGAGGCTCTTCCAGGGTTTTTAACAGAGCGTTAAAGGCACTCGGCGACAGCATATGCGCCTCGTCTATGATGTATACCTTAAAACGTCCTCCGGTGGGTGAATACGCCACCTCATCCCGGATTTCCCGGACGTTGTCCACGCTGTTATTGGAAGCCGCGTCGATTTCCAACACGTTTAAAGACGATCCTTCAAGTATTGCCCTGCACATGGCACACTCTCCGCAAGGCTCTCCGCCGGTCAGATTTTCGCAGTTTACCGCCCGTCCGAAAAGCTTGGCGAGTGTTGTTTTGCCCGTGCCCCTTGTACCGCAGAAAAGATAGGCATGGCCTATCCTTTCTGAGATAATCTGATTTTGTAAAGTTGTAACAATCGCGTCCTGACCGCATACATCCGAAAATTTCCGCGGCCGGAATTTACGATATAAAGCCTGATACATTTTTTATCCGAATATATCCGTTTGTCTCTCCTCAGTCTCCGAAGGATATTCCCAGCATCTTCGCCTCTTTGATTATTGTCGCGTCCGGAGCAAGAGATTTAAGCTTGCCTGCCACATCCTCCAGAGGAACCTTTACGATCTCACGATCCTTATAGCCCACCATGAAGCCGTACTCTCCTTTAAGTATCAGCCTTCCGGCCTCCGCCCCCAGACGGGAAGCGAAAACTCTGTCATAGGGGCAGGGGCTTCCGCCTCTCTGTGTATGGCCGGGAACCGTGACCCGAACCTCCTGTCCCGTCTTTTCCGTGATCCGTTCCGCTATTTCGTAGGAAACCGACGGATATGGCGACTTCTCCAGCTTCTTTTTGTAATCCTTCTTGGAGAGTTTTGCATCCTCCTTGCTTATGGCGCCCTCCGCCACCGCAATAATCGTGAACTTTGACCCGCCCTCTTTACGGCGGTTTATAGCCTTGACGACCTTGTCAATGTCGTAGGGAATTTCCGGAATCAGGATAATATCCGCGCCTGAAGCCATTCCGGCATTAAGTGTTAAAAAACCGACCTTATGCCCCATTACCTCCACAATAAAGACCCGGCCGTGGGAATCAGCGGTGGTGTGGATGCAGTCAATGGCCTGTGTAGCAATATCCACGGCGCTCTGGAAGCCGAAAGTCATATCCGTTCCCCAGAGGTCGTTGTCGATGGTCTTGGGAAGGGTGATAATATTAAGCCCCTCTTCCCGTAAAAGGTTTGCCGTTTTGTGGGTTCCGTTTCCGCCGAGAATCACCAGGCAGTCCAGGTTAAGCTTGTAGTAGCTGTGCTTCATTTCCTCGACCTTGTCATGGCCGTTTTCATCCGGCTCCCGGATGGTTTTGAACGGAGTCCGCGATGAACCCAGAATCGTGCCGCCTCTTGTAAGGATGCCGGAAAAGTCCGCCCAGTCAAGCATCCTGTAATTACCGTTGATCAACCCTTGATAACCGTTCAGGAAACCGTAAAGCTCGATCTGTTCGCCGCTGTTCAACAGCGATTTGACCACGCCTCTCATGGCTGCATTCAACGCCTGACAGTCACCGCCGCTTGTTAACAATCCGATCCTTCTCATTGCCCTTCCTCCGTTGATAGATTTTCTTAATTTAAGAGTAACCTTACCGACCTTGACTATTAATGCCCCGGGCATTATAATAAACGGGCGTGTCTTTTGCGCATTTACGCACGGAGTGGTATCGAAGTGGTCATAACGAGCCGCACTCGAAATGCGGTTGTCCTCCGGGGCACGTGGGTTCGAATCCCACCCACTCCGTTTTTGCCTGTTTTTCCCCCGCGAAAACCACAGATTGATTATAGTATAATGGGGCAATGATTGCAAATATTCATCCCCGGGGAGCCGCCTTTGATTCATAAAGCCGCCGAAGTCCTTAGCGTTAACAGACTGGGAGAAGACATATTTGAGCTTCGTCTCTTAAGCCCCGCGGCGAAAGAAGCGACGCCCGGGCAGTTTGTGATGCTTTTTCCCGACTCCCCGGCTTATCTTTTGGGACGCCCCGTCAGTATCTGTGAAGCGCTGCCGGAAAAAGAAGAGCTCCGGTTTATCTTCCGGCGGGTCGGCTTCGGCACCGCCGCTTTTTCCCGGTTAAGTCCCGGAACAGAGCTTTTCCTCACCGGCCCCCTCGGAAACGGCTTTCCGCTTAAAGAGGCCCGGGGAAAGGTTTTCATCCTCGGCGGCGGCATCGGCATTCCCCCTCTTTTCGGTCTGGGTAAGGAACTTAAAAAAGATGACTCTCTTTCCCTCAACTTTATTTTGGGATACCGTTCAAAAGCAGAAGGCCTCTTTCTCTCAGAGGATTTTTCTTCCCTCGGCGACTGCCGCCTCACAACGGATGACGGCTCTGAGGGCTTCCCCGGCACTGTTACGGACTGTATCCGTTCCCTTGATATTATCCCGGATATTATTTTTTCCTGCGGCCCGCTTCCCATGCTGAGAGCCGTGAAGCAATACGCGGCCGAACACGGCGTAAAGGCGTATCTTTCCCTGGAGGAAAAAATGGCCTGCGGCGTCGGCGCCTGCCTGGGCTGCGTTGTTAAAACAACAGGAACCGACCCCCACTCCGGAGTTCACAATGCCAGAGTGTGCGCGGAAGGACCGGTATTTGATTCGGAAATGGTGGTGCTGTGAAACAATTAAACACCTCGGTGGAGCTCTGCGGCCTCACCTTGAAAAATCCCGTCATGAACGCTTCCGGAACCTTCGGAAGCGGCATGGAATACGCCTCCCTGACAGATCTTGACCGTCCGGGTGCCCTTGTGACCAAGGGTGTGTCTTCCTCGCCCTGGGAGGGTAATCCGACTCCGCGGGTGGTGGAAACCCCTTCCGGAATGCTTAACGCCATCGGCCTCCAGAATCCGGGGCTCGAAGTCTTTATCCGGCGGGATCTCGCCTTTCTCTCAGGCGTGGACACAAGGGTTATTGTCAATGTCTGCGGTCATTCCGAGGCGGAATACGAGGAGGTGGCAGAGAGACTTAATGAGGAGGACCGGGTGGACTTTCTGGAAATAAACGTCTCCTGTCCCAATGTTAAGGAGGGGGCCATAGCCTTCGGCACCGACCCCGGCCGGCTTAAAAGCATCACAAAAGCCCTCCGCGCAAAAACCGGAAAACCCATGATAATAAAGCTTTCTCCGAACGTTACGGATATAACGGAGCTGGCGAAAGCGGCGGAGAGCGAAGGTGCGGACGCTCTGTCCCTTATAAACACCCTTACCGGAATGAAAATTGACATAGAAAAAAGAAAATTCGCTCTTGCCAACCGTACAGGCGGTCTCTCCGGACCCGCCATCCGTCCGGTAGCCCTCCGGATGGTCTATGACGTTTCTCACGCGGTAAAAATTCCTGTGATCGGCATGGGCGGTATCACAAACGCCGCTGATGCCCTTGAATTTCTCATGGCGGGAGCCAGGGCCGTTGCGGTCGGAATGTATCTTTTCCACGACCCGGATGCCATGATTCATATTATCGAAGGGCTCACTGCCTGGATGGAAAAGGAAAAGCTTTCGGACATAAACGAGATCATAGGGATATTATGACACTTCTTATTCGCGGCGGCCGTGTCATTGATCCGGCAGGCGGACTTAACGGTAATCTGGACATTCTTATTAAGGGCGGGGTCATCGACAGGGTGGAAGAGAACATTTCGCCGGAAAGCGTTTCAGAATCCTTCCGGCTCCTGGACGCTTCAGACGCCTTTGTGTCCCCCGGCTTTGTGGATGCCCATGCCCATTTCCGCGATCCCGGCTACACAGAAAAGGAAAACCTGCATACAGGCGCTCTCGCCGCCGCCGCAGGAGGATATACCTCTGTAGTTCTTATGGCAAATACCTCTCCTCCCTCCGATACTCCCGAAAGACTATCCGCACTTCTGAAACGCGCCTCGGAGGAAAGCATTCATATTTACAGCGTTGGAACGGCAACAAAGGAGAGAAAGGGGGCTGAAGCCGCGGATCTCGATGCTCTCTCAGAGGCGGGCGCGGTGGGTTTTTCCGATGACGGTTCACCGCTCATGGATGAAAAGCTTGTGAAAAACATCATGAAACGCGCCGCCGGACTGGGGAAACCCTTAAGTCTCCATGAGGAATCCCCGGAATACGTGGGAGTTCCCGGCGTCAATGAAGGCCGTATTTCATCTCTTCTCGGCATAAGCGGCGCTCAAAGGGAGGCGGAAATATCCATGGTAAAGCGGGATCTCGATCTGGCCCTTGAAACAGGCTGTGTGCTGGACATTCAGCACGTCAGTGCCATGGAAAGCGTCGAGCTTATCAGAAAAGCCAGAAAAAGGGACACGCACGGCCTTATCCACGCCGAAGCCACTCCGAACCACTTTTCCCTGACAGAGGAAGCCGTGCTTAAATACGGCACAAATGCCAAAATAAATCCTCCTCTCCGGGAAGAGCGGGACAGACTGGCCATTATAGAAGGCTTAAAGGACGGAACCCTGGATCTCATAGCTACGGATCATGCGCCGCACACGGAAGAGGAAAAAGGGCGTTCTCCGTTCGAAAAAGCTCCCAGCGGGATTATCGGACTGGAAACGGCTTTCTGCCTTGCGCTAAAATATCTGGTTCAGCCCGGGATACTGTCCCTTAGCGCTCTTGTCGAACGGATGAGCCTCAGTCCCTCCGGACTCTACGGTCTGCCCTCCGGAACCTTAAGCCCCGGCGCCCGGGCGGATCTGACAGTTTTTTCCACCCGGCTTTCCACGACTTTCGGAAAATTTGCCTCCCGCTCCTCAAATTCCCCGTTTCTCGGGAAAACGCTGCCGGGAAGGATTCTTTTTACGATTTGTGAAGGGAGAATAGTATATTCATGAAAAACATGACTCCGCAGAAAATGGCCGAAGCCGTAAAGGGCGAGCTTTTTACAATGGGAAAAAATGCAGGCAGGGAAGTTGAGAAAGTAGTCATCGACTCGCGGCTTGCCGAAGAAAACTGCCTCTTTATCGCCATGAAGGGAGAACGGGTGGATTCCCATAAGTTTATCCCCGAAGTATTCGATAAAGGTGCCCGCTGTGTAATAAGTGAGCGTCCCCTGACCCCGGAGGAGGCAAAGGGACCGTATATTCTGGTTCCTTCCGCCCTTAAAGCCCTTGAAGACCTGGCTTTGTTTTATCGCTCCGGTCTTTCGACAAAGGTCGTTTCCATCACCGGAAGCGTCGGAAAAACCAGCACAAAGGAAGCCATAGCCACAGTGCTGTCAGAGCGCTTCTGCGTATTGAAAACGGAGAAAAATCTGAACAATAATATAGGACTCCCGCTTACCCTTCTGCAGATACAGAAAGAACATGAAATCGCCGTTGTGGAAATGGGAATAAGCCACTTCGGTGAAATGGAGCCCATGAGCCTTGCCGCCGCTCCCGATATTGCTCTTATAACAAATATCGGGGATGCCCATGTCGAAAATCTGAAAAGCAGGGAGGGTATTCTGGAGGAAAAGAGCCATATTTTCGATGCGCTTAAACCGGGAGGCTTCGCTCTGCTTAACGGAAATGACCCTCTGCTTTCGGTCTTTCGTCCGCAAATAAAAGATGACGCCCGGGTTCTTTATTTCGGTCTTGATAAAAAAGCCGCCGGATCGCTTCCTCCGGGGCTATATGCCTCCGATATTGTGTCCTCCGGCCTTGAGGGAAGCAGCTTCACCCTTTCTCTTTCCGGTCAGGCGGATCTCGCGCTTCAGGAAGGGCTGCTGCCGCTTTCCGCCTCCTGCCCGCTGCCAGGTGAGCATTCCGTAACAAACGCGGTCTGCGCTGCCCTTGTAGGAATCCTCTGCGGAATGACGGCGGAGGAGCTGCGTTCCGGTATAGGCGGCATTTCCACGATTTCCGGCCGCTCCAACATTGTACGTACCGAAAGACTTACAATTCTGGACGACTGTTATAACGCCAATCCCGACTCCATGCGCGCCGCCCTTAAGATGCTTGAGCGGGCGGAAGGCCGGAAGGTGGCGGTTCTGGGCGATATGTTCGAGCTGGGAGAAAATGAAGCCGCACTGCACCGTGAGGTGGGAGCTTTCGCCGCGGGTACAAAGCCCGATATCCTCATCGGGATCGGAGATCTCGCAAAAGAGCTCTGTGCGGGGGCGGCCGAAAAAGCCGCCTTGCAGGGAGGAATTCCCGAAATCCGTCATTATTCATCCCCGGAAGAGTTTAAGCGCTCTGCCCCCTCTCTCCTTAAGGAGGGTGACACCTGCCTCGTCAAAGCCTCCCACGGAATGAACTTTGCCGAACTGGTAGAATATCTGAAAACGTTTTAATACATACCCTTATGCTGTTTAAGGCGCTCCTCTATGATTTTCGCAACCAGCACTCCGGGAGCGCGCTTTTCCTCGTTGCTCAGCTCCTCAGCCCTTATCGGTTTGCAGAATTCGACAACAACCGTCGCCGGATGGAGCCCCGGAAAATCAGCCTCCATAACCGCGGCGGAATTGGAGATGGCCACCGGAACAAGCGTAACTCCCTTTTTCAGGGCCACCTTCAGGGCTGCGTCATGAAATTTCAAAAGAGTCCCTTCTTCTCCCCGGTTTCTTGTTCCTTCCGGACACACAAGATTTGAAATCCCGTCATTCTTAATTCCCTCGCAGGCTTTCTCCAGAACCTTAAAGCTCTGCCTGATGTTCTTCCGGTCAATAAAAACACAGCCGATAAGAACCATCCAGATATTCAGAAGCGGTACCCACAGAATCTCTTTTTTTGCGATAAAACCAAGGGGACCGGGGGCGTGAAGGCTGGTCAGGATAATGTCGAAAAAGCCGCGGTGGTTTGCCACAAACATAACGGCCTCTTCCTTCGGCAGATTTTCGTCCCCCAGGTACACCGTCTTCGTTCCGGCACAGAGAGTTTCAACATAAAATCCGAAATTCACGATTTTCTGGGACCAGCGTGCCGCCAGGTTCCGGTTGAAAATCCTGATTATACCCATGACAAGCATCAGCGGAATCGTGAGAATATGAAACAGGGTTACCGCCAGAACGCCGAGAATGAACCGAAGCATCATTTTCCTCCATCGTACTTTTTCATGGAAACCTCTATGATTTGTTCGCAGAGTTCTCCATAGGAAATGCCAAGAACCTCAGCCTCGTGGGGCACCAGCGAGGTCGGGGTCATGCCCGGCAGGGTGTTGGCCTCGAGGCAGAAAATCTTTCCGTCCTCCCTTATCATGAAATCCATTCTGGCATAGGCCTCGATTTCCAGAGCATGGTAAACCGCCTCCGCCATATCCTGGATTTCCTTTGTCTTGTCGTCGGACAGGGGTGCGGGACAGGTATGCACCGCTCCGCCGTCCTGATATTTATGCTTATAGTCGTAAAACCCTTCCGATGTGGAGATTTCCACAACAGGCAGGGCTTTTCCGTCGACGACTCCCACAGAGTATTCCCGGCCGGAAATATAATCTTCCACCAGAACCTCATCCCCGTAGGCTGCCGCATGCCGGAGACTTTCCCGGTATTCCTCCTCATTTCCGGCAATATATACTCCGACCGAAGAGCCGCCCGAGCGGGTTTTTACCACGCAGGGAAAGTTTCTGACCGGAGTGAAATCCGTTACTTTAACCAGGGAAAAATCCGGTGAAGAAATTCCTCTGCTTTCAAAAACCAGCTTTGAATAGTATTTATCCATGGCCAGGGCCGAGGCCAGATATCCCGTTCCCGTATATTTTATACCGAAAAGGTCAAAGGTGGCCTGCACTCTTCCGTTTTCTCCGTCTCCGCCGTGAAGGGCGAGGAAGACGATATCCGCAAGCCGGCAAAGCTCCAGAACGTTTTTTCCGAAATATACATCCGACGGATCGGGACGCTGGGCCCGGATATCCTCCAGATCGGGATCCTGCTCCGTGATTTCCTTTATGTCCTCAGCCCAGTCCCGCTCTGCCTCAAAAAGCCGGGAAGCTTCGGAGGCATCGGCCCCGTGATAGCCGTAAAAGACATCGATGAGAATCACCTTATGCCCCAGTTCCTTTAAGGCGCGGTAAATCCCCCGCCCCGTAACCAGGGACACATCCCTCTCCGTGCTGGTTCCTCCCGCTGCCACAACGATTTTTAATGGCTTCATAATTTTTTTCGTTCCTCTCTTTTAACTTTTTTCCGTATGATAACCACGATGAATACCGCTCCCAGCACAAGAAGGGCGGCAAGCGATATCGCGTCAGCTCCGTGCTGTATTGCCGTGCCTGCATAGGTCACTCTGACGTTCCTTGCTCCGTCGGGAAAAACGCGCATCCTGCCGTTTTCTCCGCTTCCGTCCGAAAAAAGCTCCCTTCCCTTCTCATCCTCCGCCCTGTAGCCCAGATACCAGACAAAGGGGATATCCGCGTAAGCCTCTTTTCCGGAAAGGGCGAGAGTCAGGGTGTTCTTATATCTTTCCGCATTTATTCTCTCTCCCCCGTCCGTATATGCGTAAGAGGCATCATCCGTCAGGGCATGGCGGTCTTTTGCGTTTTCCGGCAGCCACTCGCCGCCTATTACGCTTTCCGTATACCGGGGATACTCAAAATAATCCTGCGAATAGGAATAATACTCCTCTTCGTTTCGTCCGTAATTTCCCACGGCGGAAGCAATCATCACCGAAAGAACAACAAGACCCAGCAGCTCCCCGGCAAACAAAGCCCGCCGCTCCCTGTAAGCGGTTTCCCCGCTCCCGGAAAAGCTCTCTGCCATCCGTTCCGCAAGAGCGTCGAAAAAAATCCCCGAAGCAAAAGCAAAGAGCGGTGAGGCAAGTATAAAAACCCGCCAGGGAAACTGTACAAACTGAAGCTTTTCGAAAAAATGTTTCCATGGAAAGGCTCCCGTGGAAGAAAGGGTAAAGACCGCTCCGGCAATGCAGCTGAAAAGGGCAAAGCCTCCGCGCGAAATTCCCCCTTCCGTCTTTTCTCTCTCTGCCTTATTCCCGAAAAAGAACAGTCCGGGCAGAAGCAGAAGAAAAGGTGCAATTCCCATACCCGGATTCCGGTTCGCGAACACATCCTTAAAAAGCAGCCGTTCGAACCAGACATCAAAGGAGGCGGTTTCATAGCGAAAAACATTGGATCCCATCTGCTCCAGCACCGGAGCCCAGTAAAACGCAGTAAGGGCAAGAACCGAAAATGCCGTCAGGAAGAGCTTTAGAATCCCCCATCTCCGCTTTCCCTTCTCTCCGGCAGCAATATAAAACAGAAATGCAGCCACAGCAAGAACGAGACAAAAAAGCGTGGTCAGCGTGTGGCTTAAAATCACCCCCGTCATGCCCAGTCCCAGAATTGCCGGATGCTTAAGATTCTTTACCAGCAGATCATAAAGTCCCGCTATAACAAGCGGGACAAAAATAAAGGCCGTCACCTCCCCTACCGCGGCTCTGGTATATATATCATCAATATGATACTGGCAGAGGGTGATTATG
>JAILBQ010000142.1 GCA_024680815.1 Lachnospiraceae bacterium
GTGGTTTTAAGTCTGGATTTCCAGAATATAAGCCAGGCTGGTTTTGATAACGAAACAGCTTTCGTAAAGGCATTTTCCAGAATAGTAATCAGAGCGGGCAAAATGACAGAAATTCCTCAAAAGGTTGTTCAGAACCTGAAAGGTTATGTTTCCGGAAAAAAGGATCAGATACTTCTTGATGAATTATTTGCCGTGCTGGAAGAGTGGTGCGAGGAAGGTACAAAACCGGTCGTATTGATAATCGCTGAGGTAGACAGGGCGACGAACAATCAGAGTTTTCTGGATTTTCTTTCGCAGCTGAGATTGCAATATCTGGATCGGGAAAAGTATCCGGAGTATCCTGCTTTTCAATCCGTCATCCTTGCGGGGGTGACCGACATAAGGCATTTAAAGAGCAAAATCCGCGATGAGGAGCAGCATAAGGTCAACAGCCCCTGGAATATCGCGGCGGATTTCAATATCGACATGAGCCTTTCCGCAGACGGGATAAGGGGAATGCTGGATGAATATGAGGCGGATCATAATACCGGAATGGATACGCAGCAGATGGCGGATCTTCTGCGGGATTATACCGAAGGCTATCCTTTTCTGGTCAGCCGTATCTGTCAGCTGATCGACCGGGAAGTCTCGAAAACCATGGAATTGTCTGAAGCCTGGACCGCGAGAGGCTTTGACGAGGCGTTGAAGCTTATTTTGACGGAAAGCAATACACTGTTCCAGTCGCTTACCGGGAAGCTTGTGAATAATACGGAGCTGAAGGGATCGTTAAAGAAGTTGCTGATGGAGGGACAAAGAATCGCCTACAGTCCCGACCGGGAAGATATTGTACAGCTTGAGATGTATGGGTTTATCCGAAGAGACCACGGAACGGTAAAGATCGCAAACAGGATCTTTGAGACCCGGCTTTATGACTTTTTCCTGTCTGAGGAGGAATTTAAAAACGACCCGTTCCATCGGGAAGGGGATCTGGGAAAAAATAAGTTCGTTGTGGACGGTAAGCTCAATATGCGCCTCGTCCTTGAAGGTTTTATCACCACTTATACACAGATTTTCGGACCCCTGAAGGACCGGTTTCCGGAAAAGGACGGCAGAGAGCAGTTTCTCCTGTATCTGAAGCCAATCATCAACGGAACAGGGAACTACTATATCGAGGCGCAGACCAGAGACCAGACCCGCACTGATGTGATCGTGGATTATCTGGGGGAACAGTTTATCATCGAGCTCAAGATCTGGCGTGGAGAACGCTATAACGCCGAGGGCGAGCAGCAGATATCCGAATATCTGGACTACTGGAATTTAAGTACCGGCTATATGCTCAGCTTCAACTTCAATCAGAAAAAGGAGCCCGGCGTAAAACGCATCCAATACGGTGATAAGGTGCTGTTCGAGGGGACGGTGTGATAAGATATGGCGGGAAGAACTGTAAGAGCAGCGGCACAGCTGACCGACAGCAAACTGCATTTTCTGATAACCGAAACTCTTTTTACGGTGGAGACCAGGGGCGAATTTACGCCGGAGAGTGAGGTAATGCGCTATTGGTACGGCAAATTCAAGGAGGATCGGGTTCGCTCCCTCTATAACCTGGGCTTTGAGGAAAAGCCGGAATGGCTGGATGCCGCCGGAGCCTTTCTTTACCGGATCTCGGAGCTTTTTCAGACCTGGCTTTTAAGGCAGCCGGATATTGAGCTTTTGCGGGACAAGCTGCATTTTTCGATAGATGAAGACCTGATGGAGCAGGTATTGAGCTCTGTCCCTTTTGCCCCGGGAACGGAATATATTGATGAGGACTGGGTTAACGGCATTTTTGACGCGCTGAACGGAGTATACGCCGAAGAGACGGCCGGATTCAAGGGAAGCATTGCCATGTATCTGGCGGAAAAGTGCCAGAGCCTCAGGATGCCGGAACGGGTTTTCTTCCATCTGGTGGAGAACAGCCTGGAGGAAGAGGGCTATCCTTTCGCGTTCCTTGCAACCTACTGTACCAGAGTAAAGGGCGGACGGGTCAGCCATAAGCCTCTGCAGTATGCTCTTACTGAATATAAAAACGACAGGGAAAAGCTTATGGTGCTTTTGTCCTGCTTAAATAAAGCCTCGGAGGTATCGGAGATTATCGGGGAATTTGTTCGCAGCGGCGAGATGTTCCATCCGCTGAGGCTGCACGCCTCGGAGGCTTACCGGATTTTAAAGGACGTGCCTCTTATTGAAAGCATCGGGATCATCTGCCGCATTCCAAACTGGTGGAAAAAGCATTCTTCCTCAGTGTTCATGGATGTGAAGATAGGGCAGGACAAAGCACCCATGTTCGGGCTGGAGACTATGATATCCATGGTGCCGGAGCTTGTGGTGGACGGCGTTCCTCTGACAAAGGAAGAGGTGGAGGAGCTGTTGGAAGCCACAGAGGGGCTGGCCTTTCTTAAGGGAAGATGGGTGGAGGTGGATCACGCAAGGCTTCGGGAGCTTCTTGACAATCTGGACAGCTTCAGCGGTGAGCTGACCCTGAAGGATGCTCTGAGACTCCAGCTAGGGGAAGAGATCGGGAATATCTCGCCCGATGTGGGACGGATGGTGTCCAACGGCGAGTGGCTTAATCGCCTCCTGAACAACCTCTGCCATCCCGGAAAGATCCGTCAGACAGCGTTGCCCAGAGGCTTTAAAGCAACGCTCAGACCTTACCAGAATACGGGCTTTACCTGGCTTACCTATATGAACAAGGTGGGGTTCGGCGCCTGCCTGGCCGACGATATGGGGCTTGGAAAAACCGTACAGATCCTGGCCTATCTTCAGAAGGCGTATCAGCAGGATCGGGAAATGCGGGCTCTCCTTGTGGTTCCGGCCTCTCTTCTCGGTAACTGGGAAAAGGAGATCGAAAAGTTTACGCCGAAAATGAAATATTATGTCCTTCACGGAGGCGGGAAGGCGGCTGGCGAGGCTGTTTTAAGCGCACCGACGTTTTTAACCATCACCACCTACGGCATGACCCACAGGGTGGAGGAGCTGGATAAGGTTGACTGGGACGTGCTCATTCTGGATGAGGCTCAGGCCATCAAAAATCCTGCTTCAAAGCAGACCCGCAGGATCAAGGCCTTGAAGAGCCGGATGCGCATTGCCATGACTGGAACGCCCATAGAAAACGACCTCTCCAATCTCTGGTCGCTCTTTGATTTCCTGAATAAGGGGCTGCTGGGAAGCTCAAACGAATTCCACGAATTCTGCAACAGGCTGAATAACAATCCGGAGGGCTATTCCCACTTAAAGGCCATGATTTCGCCCTTCATGCTCCGGAGACTCAAAACTGACAAAACCATAATCTCCGATCTTCCGGACAAGCTGGAGCAGGTGGAATATGTGGGGCTTTCGAAGAAGCAGACTGTTTTATACAGGAAATATGTGGCGGGACTGGCCGAAAAGCTGAATGATAAATTAAGCAATATGGAGCGAAGGGGGCTGGTGCTCGCCTCCCTGACAAAGCTGAAACAGATCTGCAATCATCCGGATCAGTATTTGGGCCAGAGCGCCTATGAGGAAAAGGACAGCGGAAAATTCACGATTTTAAGGGAAATATGCGAAACCGTCTATGAGAAGAGGGAGAGGGTTCTGGTTTTCACGCAGTTTAAGGAGATCATCCCCTATCTGGACGATTTCCTTACGGGTGTTTTTCATGGGAGAGGTCTTGTCCTCCATGGCGGCACTTCAGTAAAGACCAGACAGAAGCTGGTGGAGGAATTTCAGGGAGAGGACTATGTTCCCTACATGATCCTGTCGGTAAAGGCGGGAGGCACGGGGTTAAATCTTACAAAGGCTTCCCACGTTATCCATTTTGACCGGTGGTGGAATCCCGCGGTGGAAAACCAGGCGACGGATCGGGCTTTCAGGATCGGCCAGAAAAACAACGTGATAGTCCATAAGCTGGTGTGCGAAAAGACCATTGAGGAGAAGATCAATGCGCTTATCGAATCCAAAAAGGAGCTGGCGGAAAATGTGGTAGGCTCCGGAAGCGAAAACTGGATTACGGAAATGAGCAACGAGGATCTCTTAAGTATACTGAAGCTGGGGTAGGGTGCCATGAGAAAGACCTATTATGATACGGAAACGGTATATGAGCAGCCTACTGCCGGTGAACTACAGTCAAAGGCCAGAGCGACCATGGAAAAGGCCGCCGGG
>JAILBQ010000031.1 GCA_024680815.1 Lachnospiraceae bacterium
GCCCGGGGCTGCCGACTGGGGGTGAAGCTCTCCGCCGGGAATGGCGGAAAAGCTCCCGTCCACGCTCTTAAAGACCCGGTCGCCCACGAAGCTGGCTCCGAACCCCTCGGGCCTGTCAAACTTGAAATAATAGGTCTCAGGCTGGGGATGGCGGTGGGGAAGATAGCCCGACCAGTTGCCCCTGTCGTTTAACACCTCGCCCAGAACCATATTGGACTCAGGACAGATATCGTGGTCAAATATGGTGTTCACCCGCCTTTTGGCCGTGTTCCCGAACTTCCCGACAGAGGAATAGCCCCAGGGAGCATCCTCGGGGGCGTAGAGCTTCGAGGGGAATGACCTGTCATTCTTTGTACACTGAACAAGGATCTCGGAGGCCGCTGATGACTTTACCTCCGCCTTAACTCCCGAAGGCACATGCAGCGCCCAGGGGCCCTCTGTAAACACGCTCTCACGGGAAACCGTCTTTTCCTCACTCTCCCACTGATACGTGATCTTTCCGGAAAGCAGAAGGATCGCGGTCTCTTCACCGTTCCTCAAGAATTCCCTTGTCTCCCCTTCCCTCATCCTGTAGACTCTGATATCCATCAGCATATCGGAATATTCATTGTCATAGGTGGTAAGGATCTGTTCGCCCTTATCGTCAAAAACGGGATAACCGAAAACCTTTTTCTCCATACTTTAATATACCCTCGCTTCCTTACGGAATTTAAGAACCTCGTCAGCGGCTTCGCGGACGCTTTCGCTCTTTGATTCCATTGCCATTCCCACGTTCCACCAGGCGCCGTACCCGTCCGTCATGGTCTTCGGAACAACCTTGAGGTCAAAGAGGCAGGCCACCTCCTGCTTTTTCGAATCCAGCAGGGCATCCCGGAGCTCCTCCACCGACCGGCAGGTATAGGTCTTCATTCCGTAGCCCTCGCCTATTTTCGCATAGTCCGTGGGAACCAGATTGCCGGTGGGCTTCTTTCCGTCGGTATAGCGGAATTCCGTGGCAAGGCTGTTCATGCCGTGGGTCATCTCTAGATTGTTTATGCAGCCGAAGCCGTTGTTGTCAAATACCAGAATATTTGTCTTGATCCTCTCCTGCATTATGGTTCCCAGCTCGCTGGAAAGCATCTGGAAGCCGGCGTCGCCGACAACGGTGTATTCCTCGTTATCCGGCTCAGCCATCTTAACTCCCATGGACGCCCCTATTTCATAGCCCATGCAGGAATAGCCGTACTCAACATGGTAGCCGCCCCGCTTGTCGGTCTTCCATATCCTCTGGAGGCAGCTGGGAAGGGAGCCGCCGGCCGTGATAACCGTGTCGTCCGGCCCCATGACGGCCCTGAGGGTCATAAGCGCGGCGGTCTGGGTTAAGGAGGTGCCGTAAAGCTTTACAAACTCCGGAATTGTGCGGGGATCCCTGGGCTTTATGATAGGCTCGAAGTCCTCGCCGGTGCAGATGATTCCGCCCAGTCTCTCCAGCTCCTTATCCCACTCGTCCTTAACTTCCTTTATCTCATTGGTATAGGAGGCCCTGTAGCCCCTCTCCTTCAGTATCTCCGAAAGAGCTTCAAGAGTTGCCTTCGCGTCTCCCACGGCCTTGACAGAATCATATTTATACGCGTGGAAACGGCTGTTATTTATTGAAACAAACTTCACGTTTTCATTCTGGAAAAGCCATTTGGAGCTGGTGGTGAAGTCGGACATCCTTGTTCCCACCGCTATAACGCAGTCCGCGCCGCTGGCGATCTTATTTGACGCTGAGGTACCTGTAACTCCGATACCGCCGAGGCAGTACGGGTCGGAGGATTTGCAGGCGCTCTTTCCGGCCTGGGTCTCGCCGAAAGGAATGTTAAAGTCCGCGGCAAATTTCTCCAGGGTTTCCCCGGCAAGAGAATAGCGCACGCCGCCGCCCACAATGATAATAGGCTTTTTCGAACCGGAAATAACATCCGCTATGTCAATGAGTTCCTCCTTTACAGCCACGGGTCTGGTTATCCTGTGGATCCTCTTCTTAAAGAAGCTCTCGGGGTAATCAAAGGCCTCTCCCTCCACGTCCTGGGGAAGGGCTATGGCCACGGCCCCGGTGTCGGCAGGATCCGTAAGAACCCTCATGGCGTTGATAAGGGCCGTCATTATCTGCTCCGGCCTCTGAATCCTGTCCCAATACTTCACCACCGGCTTAAATGCGTCGTTGGTGGTGGTGGCAAGGCTCGTGGGCTGCTCCAGCTGCTGCAGCACCGGATCGGGCTGCCTGGAGGCAAAGGTATCCGCCGGGAACACCAGCAGAGGAATATTATTTACCGTCGCGGTAGCGCAGCCTATAACCATGTTGGCGGCTCCCGGCCCCACCGAGGAGGCGCAGGGAATGATCTTTTTCCTGTCATTCTGCTTTGCGTAGGCAATGGCTGTGTGGCACATTCCCTGTTCATTTCTGCCCTGCATGACCTTTAAGCCGCCGGGATCGTTATCCAGGGCCTCACCCAGCCCGACCGCTATTCCGTGTCCGAAAAGGGTGAAGAAGGCCTCCACAAATTTGGTCTCTTCTCCGTCCATTGAAACGTACTGGTTATCCAGAAATTTAACTATAGCCTGCGCCGTTGTCAGTCTTATGGTTTTTTCCATTTATTTATACCCCGCTCCTTTCTATACCACCATGTAGCCTCTGATAAGCTGGACAAGGCTGTCGTAGCCGCCGAGGAACTGGTTGATGGTCGCCCTGAAAGCACCGTAATGCTGGAATTCCTCGGGCTTTAAGCCGTCGGGCTCATAGGCCTTGTTGAACTCGTCCAGAGTTTTAAGGGCATCCAGAAGCTTACTATCAACAGGGGTGTCCATATTGTTCTTTATCTCGATCCCGCAGTCCTCGAACTTTCTCTGCCAGTCGGCCGTGATGGTAAGAACGATATCCCCGCCGATGAACTGCTCGAAATGATTGAGATTCCTGTAGGCCGCCACCAGAAGCTTGGTTCTGTATTTCTTCTCCATGTAGATCTTATAGGCGTTCTTAACGACGGCCACACCGGCCATGTCCAGCGCCTCGGGCAGGATGCAGGTATCAGTGCCCTTGAGATAATTCTTCAGATAATCATCGACCCGGCCCACCATAATCGTGCAGACCGGATGCATCCAGGAAATGTCCTTTCCCTCGGCCTCTCTTCTGTTTAAACCCCTTTCAACCGCCTCGGCCACCGCCAGGGCCTGGCTGCAGGTAAAGGAAACCGTGGCGTTTATGGAAACACCCTGATAGGTAAGCTCCTCAAAGGCTGCGATTCCGGCCATGCTGGCAGGAGCCTTGATCTGGGAATTCTCCACAAGGGAAGCCAGCTGCATGGCATGCTCCACCATTTTATCAGTGTTCTGGTAATACTTGGCGTTGGTCTGGAACGAAATACGCCCCTTCTGACCGTGGCTCTCCTTAAAGATGGGAAGGAGGAGCTTTGACGCCTTTGTTCCCAGAGCTTCTATCGTTCTCCAGGACACATCGTCTTCTGTATAGGTGGGATTGTTCTTAATTATATCCCTGATGGTATCCTCCCATTCGGGAAGCTCCTTTTTCAGCACATTGCCCACGATAACGGGATTTGTTGTGGCGCCTACTCCTCCGTTGGTCTCGATGGAGTGCTGAAGCTCCCTGCAGCTGCAGGAATCGTTCCATATCTCGGTAAGGGGAAATTTCTCGGTTGCTTCTTTAAGTTTAGACATTTTAACCCTCCTTATTATTTCAGTTCCATGATTTCGGAAATCTTTACGGGACGATGCTCGTCCAGGGACTTTTTGGCTGCAAGACCCATAAGCACGGGCTTTAAGCCGTCCATAACCCCAAGGGGGGTGTCCGTTCCCTTTTCGATGGCCTCAATAAACTCTCCCACTTCCTTCGCATAGGCATTCATATATCTTTCAAGGAAGAAATGGAGCGGAACCTCTCCCGTAACCCCGTCCTTCGTGGCGACAACAACGTTTGAAGAGCTGTCATTGGCGTTCATGGCCATTCCCTTTGAGCCGAATACCTCTGCCCTCTGGTCATAGCCGTAGACCGCCTGTCTGGAGTTGTCTATGACGGCCAGTGCGCCGTTTTCCATCTTCAGCGTAACAACGGCGGTATCCACGTCACCGGCCTCTCCGATCCCGGGATCAACAAGGACTGCAGCTTCCGTATAGACCTCTGTGGCGTCGCATCCCGCCAGGAACCTTACCATATCAAAGTCATGAATCATCATGTCCAGAAACAGACCGCCCGAAACCTTCACGTAATCAATTGAGGGAGGCTCGGGGTCGCGGCTGGAAACGCGGATAATATGGGGATCACCGATCTTTCCCGAAGCCACGGCATCCCTTAACGCCATGAAATTATGGTCAAACCTGCGGTTGAAGCCCACCTGGTACTTAATATCGGTTCCCTTTAAGGCGTCAACCACCGCCATTATCTTGTCCACGTCATGATCGATTGGCTTTTCGCAGAAAACATGCTTCCCGGCCTTAATGGCTTCGATGGAAATCGGCGAATGGGTATCCGTGGATGAACAGATAAGCACCGCATCGATTTCAGGATCGTTTATTATCTCCTTATAGTCCTTCGTGGTGTTCTTTATTCCCATTTTCTTTGCCCATGCGGCTGTCTCGTCGTTAAGAAACGGATCCGCAACCGTCTTGATAACGGCGTTCTGGATAAAGTTGGTTATACTTGTAATATGAACCTTTCCTATACGTCCTGCGCCTATGATTCCTACTGTTACCATGATTCTCCTTTCTGCCGTTTTTCCCGCGGCCCGCGACTTTCTACAGTCCCGTATTGTCCTTTATGTATTTTCTCGCCATCATGGCGTATTCCAGCGGATTCGCCTTTGCGGGATCCTGCTCCGCTTCCACCACCATATATCCCTGATAGGAATTCTCCTCCAGCACCTTAAAGATGGAAGGGAAATCAACACAGCCGTCTCCCGGAATCGTAAAGGCTCCCGCCCGGACGCCGTCGAGGAAGCTCATTTTCTCCTCCCGTACCCTTTTAACCACCTCGGGCCTTATATCCTTTAAATGTACATGCTTAATCCTCTTTATATGCTTCTTAACCTGCTCGACCGGGTCTTCGCCGCAGTACGCAAAGTGGCCGCTGTCAAACAGAAGGTTCATATACTCCGGATCGGTGTTTTCCATCATCCTGTCGGTTTCGGCGGCGCTCTGCACAACGGTTCCCATGTGATGGTGGAAGGTTAAAGTGACACCGTATTCCTCTTTGGAAATCTTCCCGAGACGGTTAAGACCTTCGCAAAGCTTTTTCCACTCTTCATCGTCCATTACGTGCTTCCCCTCAAAAACGGGATGATCCTGCATTCCCTGTATGCTGTAGCTCTGCTCCGAAACACCGACAACCTTCGCTCCCATTTCTTTTAAGAAGGAAACGTGGTCACGGAAAGGCTTTTCGGTCTCCTCAAAGGGCTTTGAAATAAGAAAAGTGGAAAACCAGGCATTGCAGATTTCAATCCCCCTTAAATCAAGAGCCTTTTTAAGCTCCTTCGGATCCTTCGGATACTTATTGCCGATCTCCGAGCCCGTGAACCCCGCGAGAGCCATTTCACTCACACACTGCTGAAAGGTGTTCTCCGCCCCCAGATCCGGGAGATCATCATTTGTCCAGGCTATCGGAGCTATACCCAGCTTTATCTTGGTTTTATCCAGCATCTCTTTCCCTCCTCAAAAAACGGTGGTTATATTACAACCAATATTTAATAATAAAAGGCTAACAGCTTGAATTATACCATTAAAATCGCCCGTGTCAATGATTACTGGGCATTTTTATCATCTTTTCTCCGCTTAAATATCGAAAAAATGATTATATTATGAGCATATTTGTCATTTATCGGTATTTTCTCTTGCTATTCAGCGATTATTATGGTAAACTTTTCGCAATGGGCGATTCCGCCCTGATTTTTCCCGGAAAGCCGCAGAGACGGCAGAAAGGCAAAAGATGAGAACTTCAAGAATAGATGAAATGGACGACTATCTGATGGAGCATAAAAGCGCTACCATCGACGAGCTGTGCGCGCTTTACGGCATTTCCGTAAACACGGTCCGCAGGGACTTAAACGCTCTTGTCGCCAGAGGAAGCGTTAAGAAAGTCTACGGCGGAGCCGTATCCTTAAGAACCCCCGCCTCCGACGACAGGATGAAGCCCACCGAATTCAGGGAGCGGCTTTTAAGAAACAAGAAAGCCAAATCCGTCATAGCCTCCGCCGCGGCCTCCTTTGTTTCCGAGGGGGATATAATTTTTCTCGACAGCGGCTCAACCGTTTACCGGGTTATCAAGCATCTTAAGGGGATCTCCGGCATCACGGTCATAACCAACAGCATAGCTGCCGTAAACGAAGCCATGGCCTTCCCCGATATCAACCTTATCGTTATACCGGGGATACTCAAACGCAGCACCGCTTCCACCTTCGGAACCAACTGCGTGGACTTCCTCGAAAACTACAATATCGACGTGGCATTCCTGGCATGCACCGCAATTTCCGAACAGTTCTACGTCTGCAATTCCTTCATAGAGGAGTCCGCCCTTAAAAAAGCCGTGCTTGAAAAAAGCAATAAAAGCTGTCTCCTGGCGGACAGCTCTAAATTCGGAAAATCCGCCCTCATGACCTACGGAATGGTGGACGATTTCGATGCCATCATAACGGACAGAAAGCCGGAGAGCAGTTTCCAGGAGGGGTGCAGGGAGAGAAACTGCAAAATAATAGTTGCATAAAAAATGCCCTTGACTTACTCAAAAGTTTACCATATAATATCGTACAAAGTGCAGAAGGCAATCTGCATGTGGTAATTGTTCAGGCAACTGAACGGCAATACAAATTTCCAAAGGAGGAACCTAAATGAAAAAGAAAGCACTGTCAATCATTCTGTCTCTGGCAATGGTTACGGCTCTTACAGCCTGTACCGATACTGCTGCCGGAACCGCTGCTCCTGCTGCCGAGCCCGCTCCTGCTGCCGAAGAGCCCGCTCCTGCCGCTGAAGAGCCCGCTCCTGCCGCTGAAGAGGCTGCTCCTGCCGCCGACGCCGGCGGAGAGCTTTCCATCGACGTCATCCTTAAGACCACTTCTTCAGAGTACTGGGGCTATGTTCTTTCCGGAGCCGAGTCCTATATGGAAGATCATCCCAATGTAAAGGTTGAGGTCAAGGGCGCTACTTCCGAGACCGCTTATGATGAACAGCAGAACATGATCGAGACAGACCTGAACTCCGGCGCATATGACGGCTTCGTTATTGCTCCCCTTCAGGCCGACCTTGTATCCACCCTTATCGCGGGGCAGACAAAGCCCATCGTAGCTGTTGATACCAAGATCGAAGCTCCCGAAATCCTTTCCTTCATCGGAACCAACAATGAAGATGCCGCAAAGATGGGCGGCGAGGAAGCTGTTAAGGCCGCAAAGGCTGCCGGCTGGGACGAAGTCAAGGCTATCTGCATCTCCGGCGTACAGGGCGACGGAACCGCTGCTGCCCGTCTTTCCGGTTATCAGAAGGGCATCGAAGGCGCAGGCGGAGAATTCCTTGTAGATGAAATCCAGTATTCAGACGCTGTTGCCGACAAGGCTGTTACCTGTATGGAAGCTATCATGCAGAACCATCCCGAAGGCATCGCCATCATCTGCACACACAATGATGACACTGCCATGGCTGCTGCCCGTGCCGCAAAGGACAACGAGGCATACAAGAACACCATTTTCCTTGGCTTCGACGGCATCCAGTCTGCCTGCAACGCCATTATCGCCGGCGAAGAGACAATGTCCGTAGCGCAGGAAGCTTACGACATGGGCTACAAGGCTGTTGACGCGGTTGTACGCGCTATCGGCGGCGAGACCCTTGACGCTTTCATCGACTCCGGCTGCTCGGTTGTTACTCCCGAAAACGCACAGGATCGTCTTGATGCTCTGCAGAGCTATCTTAACTGATCAAAGGCTTGGGATCTGTAGCGAAAATGCGGACTGATCCGCAGATTTAGTCAGGAAGGGGGAGCCTTCGTCCGGAGGTACCGGATGGAGGTTCCCCTTATTTTATGGATATTCCGGAAAAGGTGAACTGATATGAGCGAATACATAGTTGAATTAAAAAACGCAGTCAAGCGCTTTCCGGGTGTTGTTGCTCTTAAGAATATGCATCTGAACGTAAAGCCCGGAGAAATACACGGGCTTATCGGGGAAAACGGAGCCGGTAAATCCACTCTTATTAAGGTGCTGACCGGAGTTTTCCAGCCGGATGAGGGCGAGATTTATGTGGAAGGCGTGCAGCAGCATTTCAAAAATCCGAATGAATCCGTAGCGGCGGGAATAGCCTGCGTATACCAGGAACTGAATATTGAAAAGCTGTTAAGCATAACTGACAATATTTTTATAAACAAGTGGATAAAGGGAAAGAACGGCCTTCTGGATTATAAGACCATGCATAAAAAGGCCAGGGAGGTCATGCTTTCTCTCGGACAGGATATAGATCCCACACGTCCCGCCGGAACCTTCGGCATGGGCGTGCAGCAGATGATTGAGATAGCCAAGGCTGTGCTCATCAACGCAAAGATGATAATAATGGACGAGCCCACCTCCTCTTTGGGAGAGAGGGAAGTGGAACAGCTTATGAAAACCTGCCGGGAACTCAGAGACCGGGGGATAGGCATCATGTTCGTGTCCCATAAGCTGGAGGAGCTTTTTGAGCTCTGCGACCGTGTTACGGTCATGCGGGACGGAGAATATATAGATACCAGGGATATAGGAGAATGGGACAACGATTCCCTTATCAAGGCAATGGTGGGACGTTCCCTTGAAAACCAGTTCCCCAAAGAATTCGGCGTAAGGTCGAAGGAGCCGATGCTTAAGGTTGAGCATCTTACCGAGGCCGGAGTTCTCAATGACGTATCCTTTGAGGCCTACGGCGGCGAGATACTCGGGTTTTCCGGCCTTGTCGGCGCAGGCCGCACCGAGACCATGAGAGCAATCTTCGGCGCTGACAAAATAGACGGCGGAAAGATCTACATTAAAGGAAAAGAGGTTCAGATCAATTCTCCGAAGGATGCCATCAAACACGGCATTGCCTTCCTCACGGAAGACAGAAAAGGCCAGGGTCTGGTTCTCGGGGAGCCCATACGCACCAACGTTATCCTCGCAAACCTTAAAGGCTTTTCAAACGGGCTCTTCCTTGACCATAAAAAGATAAACGAAGCCGGAGAAAAAAATATAAAGGATCTGAATATCAAAGCTCCTTCCCTGAGTGAAAAAGTTCTGCAGCTCTCCGGCGGAAACCAGCAGAAGGTTGTTATAGGAAAATGGATTAATACCGACGCTGACATTTTTATATTCGATGAATCCACCAGAGGCATCGACGTCGGCGCAAAGGTTGAGGTTTATCACATAATGAACCGTCTTGTAAAGGCGGGTAAATGCGTGATAATGGTTTCTTCCGAAATGCCCGAGATCCTGGGAATGAGCGACAGGGTCATCGTTATGCGGGGCGGAAGGATAACCGGTGAAATGGACCGGAGCACCGACCGCTTCAACCAGGAAGATATTATGAAAGCAGCGTGGGAGGTTTAAAAAATGAAAGCTATAAAAAACCGTCTGATGGACTATGCAGGTACTTTCGGCGCACTGCTGATCCTGTGTATAATTCTTTCTTTCGCGTCCAAAAACTTTTTAAGGGTGGACAATATAATGTCCATTCTGAAGCAGACAAGCTTTAATGCCCTTGTTTCAACCGGTATGCTGCTCTGCCTTATAACCGCGGGAATAGAGCTGTCGGTGGGCGCAAATGCCACATTCTGCGCCTGTCTGGCCGGAGCTCTCGTAAAGGCGGGCTTCATCAATTCCCCTGTCCTTATGCTCATTGCCATCGTAGGCGGAGGCATAATCGGCTTTATTAACGGAACTCTGCTGACAAGGCTCCATCTTCCCCATCCCTTCGTATCCACCCTGGGTATGAAAAACGTTCTCTGGGGACTTGCCCTTATAGTCACCTCCTCCCAGATGATCTCCTTCTCCGGAGTGGACGGGGTCATGTGGCTGGGCTCAGCCACCATCGGCGGCTTTCCGGTAAGCTTTATAGTTGTAATAATCATCTACATCATTATGCATATCCTGCTGACCCAGACCGCACTGGGGCGCTCCATCTACTGCGCCGGAGGAAACATGGAAGCCACAAGGCTTTCCGGAATCAATTCCGCGAACGTGCTCACCTTCTGCTATACCGTTTCGGGAGTCATGGCTGCTCTGGCGGGAATCGTTTCCATAGGACGAAGCGGAATCTGCAACGGCGCCAACGCCGTCCAGCCGTATGACACCGACGCCATCGCGGCCTGTATCATCGGCGGCGCCTCCTTCAGCGGAGGAAAGGGAACCATGCTCGGAACCATGTTCGGCGCCCTTATCATAGCCGTGCTCAGAAACGGCTTCACTCTTCTGTCCGTTTCCAGTGCCGTTCAGAATCTCGTGCTCGGCCTGGTTATTATAGGCGCAGTGCTCTTAGACGTCACCCGTGAAAGAATGGGCGCAAAGGCACGGCGGCTGGCTGCTGTAAAGAACTGAGTTAAAACAGAAAGGAGATAAAAAATGTCAGTAAAAAGAATGAAATATTGTGTAAACGGGGAATGGAAGGAGTCCAAAACCGACAAGTACATGCCGGTAACCGATTCCAGCACGGGCGAGCTTATAGCTGAGGTTCCCTGCTGTACCCCGGAAGAGGTTGAAGAGGCCATAGCCAGCGCCCATGAAGCTTTCAAATCCTGGTCCCTGGTGGCGCTGAGCAAGCGCACCCAGATGATGTTCAAATGGCGCGACATCCTCATTGAGCATATGGACGAGCTCACAAAGCTCTGCTCTCAGGAGCTGGGCAAAAACCTTAACGAAGCCAAGGGCGATATTCTTAAGGCCATAGAGCCTACCGAGCTTGCCTGCTCCCTGCCCTATATCGTGCAGGGCTCCGCTTCCCTTCAGGTTACCACAGGCTTTGACTGCGCCACCTACCGTATGCCTCTCGGTGTTGTGGGCGGTATAGTTCCCTTCAACTTCCCGGCAATGATCCCCTGGGGCTGGATGGTTCCCCTTGCCATTGCTACCGGAAATACGGTGGTGCTTAAGGCAAACAGCCAGACTCCCCTTACCTCGATGCGTATCCTGGAGCTCTTCTATGAAGAGGGCGGCTTCCCCAAGGGCGTGGTAAATCTTGTTACCTGCAGCAGGGTTGAGGCCGAGATAGTCATGACCGATCCCAGGGTCAAGGCCATCTGCTTCGTGGGAACCACCGATGTGGGAAAACATATCTATTCCGTTTCCGCGGCGCACGGCAAGCGGGTTCAGGCACAGTGCGAGGCGAAAAACCATGCCCTCCTTCTTGAGGACGCCGATCTGGAAAGCGCGACCAACGCCATCATCAACTCCACCTACGGCTGCGCAGGTATGCGCTGCATGGCTCTTCCCGTAGTGGTTGTTCAGGAAAGCATCGCCGATAAGTTTGTGAAGCTCCTTAAGGAAAAGGCCGAAAAGCTGGTTGTAGGCTGCTCCTATGACCCGAAAACCAACCTGGGCCCCGTTGTTTCCGCAAAGCATAAGGAAAGCATTGAGAGATGGATTCAGAAGGGCGTGGACGAAGGCGCGGAGCTCATTCTCGACGGACGCGGCTATAAGGTACCCGGCTTTGAAAACGGCTTCTTCGTGGGTCCCACAATCTTCGATAAGGTTAAACCCGGCATGTCCGTGGGCGACAGGGAAATCTTCGGGCCTGTAACAAGCGTAAAGCGTGTTAAGGACTTTGATGAAGGCCTTGCGGTGATGAACGCGAATCCTTACGCCAACGGCTCCGTAATCTTCACGCAGAACGGCTACTATGCCCGTCAGTTCGAGCTTCTTACCGACGGCGGAATGGTCGGAATCAATGTGGGTATTCCCGTTCCCTCGGCATATTTCCCGTTCTCCGGAAACAAAGACTCCTTCTTCGGCGATCAGCATGTGCTGGGACTTGACGGTGTGCGCTTCTTCACAAGGGCCAAGACCGTTTCGAAGCACTGGTATGATGAGCACTCTTCAGGAAAGAAAGTCGATACCTGGGAAGGTACCGTGGACAGGTAAGTTTTTCGGTATGCCATTACCTTTAAATATGAAAGCCGGCTCGTGCTTGCATACGGGCCGGCTTTCGTGTACTTTATTGTAAACAGGGAAAGAGAGCGGTCAAATGAGGAGAAAAAAGTTCCGGGAAAGTGCGCTTTATCTTCTTCTGCTGGTGCCGGTGCTGGCACTTTCGCTTTCCGGCTGCGGCGGGGATAAAAAAGGCGCCGCAGCCAAAGGGGGGACAAAAAAGGCAGAAGAAGCCGAAGCGATTATCATAGAGGAGGAGCCCCCTGCCCCGAAGCAGAGGGAGCCCGGTGCCGAAACGCCGGAAACGCAGACTGAAGCGCAGACTCCGGAGCCGGAGGAAACAACCGGGGAAAATCTTACGAATGAGGAAGAAAACACCATGACCGACAATGCTTTTTACATAACAGAAATAGACGACGCTCTGATGTCCAGAATGCAGGGAAAATCCTTTAAGGACAACTGCACCCTGCCGCGGGAGGAGCTTCGCTGCCTGCATGTGCTCCATAAAGATCTGAACGGCGAAGAGCACGAGGGAGAAATGGTTGTGAACCGCCACATCGCTGAAGCCGTGCTGGAAATCCTGAAGGAGCTTTATGAAAAAGACTATCCGATTGAAAAAATCCGCCTGGTGGATGAATATGACGCGGACGACGAACGCTCCATGGCCGACAACAATTCCTCCTCCTTTAATTTCCGGCTGATCTCCCATTCCTCCAAAATATCTAAACACGGCTACGCTCTTGCGGTGGATATCAATCCCCTTTATAATCCCTATATAAAGACAGTGGACGGAAAGCTTCATATTGAGCCCGCAAACTCCGGGCCTTACACAGACCGGACTGCCGATTTCGATTATAAAATCGAAAAGGGCGATCTTTGCTACAGTCTCTTTATCAGTCACGGCTTCGAATGGGGCGGCGAATGGAAAAGCAGCAAGGATTACCAGCATTTTGAAATACCTGACAGCAAAGTAAAAGAATGGTATCCGTAAACGGGAGGAAAAATCATGAGCGGACAGAATCTACAGCTTGGAGATCTTGAGAAAAAACAGGAATCCCTTAACAAATCCGGCGGAATCAATTCCCAAAAGGCCGTTTTCAATACAAAAAAAGATGAAGAAAAGAGCGATACAAACGTCTCCCCCTACATGAACCGTGTGGAGGAGCTGGCAAATTACGGAACGGTTTCGGGAAACAACCGCGCTCTGATTCAGAACAGCGTGGATCTGGGCCGCAGGCAGCAGCACGTATCTCCCGGAACCCGGGAGGCGGATTCAGTACGGACCGATGAGGGACAGGGCGCTTTAAGGGCCAGACCGGATCTTAAGGTTTTTACCGATAAGGTCATGGAGCGCGGCAACTTTACCCAGGAGGCAACCGAAGCCAGCAAGCATTTCCTGAGACAGCTTACGGAATGGGCCGGCGGCTTTGACTCAAACGACGCTTCCTTCTATAAATCCATGGGCATAGAAGGGATTATGGACTGTATCTACGTGGACGGAATGAGTCTTAAAAACTTCGTGAAGGAACAGTATTTTTATAAGAGCACGAACGACCACGCCGAGGAGGTTATAATGCTTCGAAATTACGTGGCTCTGATCGCGGCTCGCGGCGAGCACGTCATAACCCTGGCGCGTCCGCGTATCAGGGGAAACGAGGCGGAGGTTCAGTTTAAAAACCTGGAGATGGATATGACAAGCGTCGGGGCGGAGGAGGCATCCAGGGTCAAATCTCTCAAGGAACGGGGCAATCAGGTCAGAAGCACCCTTAAAAAACGTATGGAGGCCGATCTTGTCGAGCAGACCGGCATGGCACTGCGCAAGGCCAGAGGTTACGACATGGACGGCTTCAACCGTATAGAAGGAGCGAAAAAAGGCCTTCAGGACGCGGGTGAGACTCCCGGGAAAGACACAGACGAATACAGAACCTTTAACAAATACTTTGAGAAGTACAACGGCGGTCTTCAGAGATTGGGTTTAAAGCCTGGAAGAGACGATATTGACCGTCCCGTGGCCGAGGAGCTTAAGAAACGCTGCGAAAAAGCTCTTGAGGCGGCAAACGCCTTCCTGTCCTCGGATATTCAGGATGAGGGGACAAAAAAGGCAGTGGAAGCGGCAAAAAAAGAACTGGAAACAGACGTTAAGCTTTTAACCGACGCCATAGAGACAAAGCTTATCGAGGAAGGCGCCAGAATGGCCCTGAATGATCTCCTGGACAGCACGGCAGCCGGGCCGGGAGACGGCAACGACAGGGGCCGTGACAACGCCGGAAACGATGAGGGAGACGGAAACGACGACGGCTACGGGGACGAAACCTGAGGCTCTAGCGGAAGTATTTGAAGCCCAGCATTGTTATATCGTCAAACTGCTCCGCATCTCCGACAAAATCGTCTATATCAGCGCGTACCGCGGGAAGCAGCTCTGACATCGGCTTTTCCTTATTTTTATTCAGAACCTCCAGAAGCCGGTCGGTGCCGTAAAGCTCCGCGGCTTTGTTGGTGGCCTCCGGTGCGCCGTCAGTATAAACAAAGAGGCAGTCTCCGGGGTTCAGGGTAAATTCATGCTCCTTAAACCGGACTCCCTCCATCGTCGCAACAGCCGGGGAATGGCGGTATTTAACAAGCTCGAATTCCCCGCCCGCACGCATAAGCACAGGGTGCTCGTGTCCCGCGTTGGCGGCCATTCCCCTGCCGGTAGAAAGCTCCAGAACCGCCAGCCAGACGGTAACGAACATTTCTTCCCTGTTGTTGGCACAGATCGCCTCATTGGCAGCTGAAAGGATTTCCGCCGGGCTTTTCCCCATTTTGGCATTATTTTTCAGGATAATCTGGGAGCCCATCATAAACAGGGCGGCCGGCACGCCCTTCCCGGAAACGTCCGCCATGACCATGCACAGACGGTCCTCATCTATCAGGAAGAAATCGTAGAAATCCCCTCCCACCTCTTTTGCCGGATCCATCGAGGCGAAAATATCGAATTCTTTCCGGCCCGGAAACGCGGGAAAAATATTGGGCAGCATATCCGCCTGAATTCTGGTGGCGAGGGAAAGCTCCGTGCTTATCCGCTCCTTTTCCGCCGTTGTTACCTTTATATCCTCGACGTATTTCACAATCTGCTCTTCCATACGGTCGATGGAACCGGCCAAAACTCCGATCTCGTCCCTGTTTTTCACAGTATCCTTAAGCTTGTGCTCCGTCAGCACCTCATCCGCCGTAAAGCGGGCGGCCTCCTCGGTTATAAGCTTAAGGGGCTTCAGCAGAACCTTTCTCAAATAGATATTCTGCACAATGATTGTTATAACGGCAAGAGCAATAAGCACCTGAATAACCAGAATCACAAATGTGTTTCTTACGGTTGTCATATCCTCCATCTGGCGCTGGACGCAGAGAATCGCCGTTGTCTCTCCGTCCGCTCCCTTAAGGGGAATCATGCCGGTTATATGCGCGTCCGTTTCGATATAGCCCTTATCCCGGATCACCACCTCTTCGTTTGAATTCCCCTCATATAATGCCCTGTATTTTGCCTTGTATTCATCGTTGGTGGTATCCCGGACATAACCGAAATCATACCTCGTATAGTGGCTTTTGCTGTTTATTGTGGAAAAAAGAAAGGTGATATGCGCATAGTCAGTGAGATCCGGGCGGATTACATAGATAAATGTGGCGCCGGAGGCATCGCAAACCTCCGACAGCCGTTCCAGCGTGGAAAGATATTCCTCCGAGGTGCCGCCGCTCTCCGCGTAGGCGTCCATCCTGCCGGGGTCGATGTCCAGCGCCGCGGTCCGGGCAATCTGTATGGCTCCGCTTTCATAGAGCTTCAGCATCCCCTTTGTGAAGCTTTGAAAACCGATGATACACACAGCCAGGGAGAAGAACACCAGCGGAAGCATAACACCCAATATGCTTTTAAAAACTGCACTTTCTCTGATTTTTTTCATACCCGCATCACTTGAGGAATCCGTTGATTATCTGCTCTTCCGCTTCCTGCTCCGTCAGTCCCAGGGTCATAAGCTTTATTATCTGGTCTCCCGCTATTTTCCCGATAGCGGCTTCGTGAACCAGGGCCGCGTCCACATCGTTGGCTTCAAGACCGGGCACTGCCAGAATTCTGCCTCTTTCCATGATTATGGAATCGCATTCGGTGTGCCCGGAGCAGGCGGCATTTCCCACGAGCTTTGCGTCAAACTTCTGGTAAGAGTTATCTCTTGCCACCGATCTGGACACCACGTCCGCGCTCGCGCCCTCTCCGTTTAAATTCACAACATAGGTGCTCAGGGCGTTCTGACTTTCATGGGTCATAAGCCGCTCACGTACCACAAGCTTTGCTCCGGCCTTAAGCTCCGCCTTTGTGGTGCGGTTCGTGTCGTCCACACCCTTAATCTGCACCATCTCCATTTCCGCGAAGCTGTTCTCCTCCATATATACTTCCGTCCCCGGGTTCAGGATCCGCTTTCCGCTTCCGTCCCCGGAGCCGTAGTGCTTTTCAACGTAGCGCACCCTCGCGCCCTTTCCGACGTAAAAACGGTGAATCCCGTCATGCTCGGAATCCTTCGGCCCGCAATTGTCAATTCCGCAGCCTGCCACAATTGTGACATCCGCATCCTCGCCGATATAAAAATCGTTATATACCAGCTCTTTCAGGCCGCTTTTTGTCATAACCACAGGAATATGCACGCTTTCATTCTTCGTGCCGCTCTTAATCCTGATAACGAGCCCCGCTCCGTCCTCCCGGGGTATTATTTCTATATTCTCCGTGGAAGCCCTGCCGGCGGATTCGCCGTTGGAGCGGATATTGTACGCTCCCTCCGGCACCCTGTGGAGATCCGCCACTTCGCTTAAAAGCCGCTTTCCTATTTCGTCCAGCTTCAGCATTCGGCATCACCTCCCGTTTTCGCAGAGCCTTCGGTACTAACTTCCTCTCCCGGAATAACCCCGTTTTTTCTGCATTCCCTGACCACGGAGGCCGTGCCCGAAAGGGCAGGCAGAATCTCCTCCCTGCTGCCTTTGGCGGCAAGACGCCCGTCCTTTATAACGATTATTTCATCCGCGATATTCAGTATCCTCTCCTGATGGGAAATAATAAGAATGGAGCTGCCGCTGATGTTTTTTCTCATGCTCTCGAAAACTTCAATAAGATTCTGAAAGCTCCAGAGGTCGATGCCCGCCTCCGGCTCGTCAAAAACGGAAAGCACTGAACCCCTGGCCAGTACGGTGGCAATTTCTATGCGTTTTAATTCCCCTCCGGAAAGGGAGCTGTTTACTTCACGGTTTATATAGTCCCTGGCGCAGAGCCCCACGGCCGAAAGATAGTCGCAGGCGCCGGAAACCGAAAGGTTTCCGCCCGCGGCCAGGCGTATTAAATCCATCACCTGTATGCCCTTGAAGCGCACCGGCTGCTGGAACGCAAAGGCGATGCCCTTTTTTGCGCGTTCCGTCACGGAGAGCTCCGTAATATCCTCCCCGTTAAAGATTATCCGACCCTCCGACGGCTTCTCGATTCCTGCGATAAGCCGGGCGAGGGTGGATTTCCCCCCTCCGTTGGGGCCGGTAATCACCGCAAGCTTTTCGTCCGGCAGAGTGAAGCTTACGTCTCTTACTATTTCCTTCTGCTGTCCCTCAGCCTCCACACCGAAGGACAGGTTAATGCATTCCAGCATGATATCTCCTTTGAAAATGCTGTGCTGCGCTGCGGCCCGCGAAGCCGCGGGGCAATCCGCACTTTCATTCATCACTTTCAGCTCGTATAATTGTCAAAATACCCCTGCACCAGAACCACGGGGGTTCCCTTGTCGCCGGAGCCGCTGGTCAGGTCGCAGAGGGAGCCGATAAGATCCGTCAGCTGCCTGGGTGTTGTCCCCTGTGAAGCCATGTTCCCCTTAAGGTCGCCGTCCTTGGCCCGTATGCTGTCGGAAATGGCTTTTTTCAGCTCTTCGCCGGACAAATCCTTGAAATCGTTGTCCGCCAGATATTTTAACTTAAGCTCGTTGGGCGTTCCGATAAGGCCGTCGGTGAAAGCGGGAGAGACCACCGGGTCGGCCAGCTCCCAGATCTTCCCCTGGGGATCCTTAAAAGCGCCGTCTCCGTAAACCATGACCTCCACATGCTTTCCCGTGGCTTTCAAGAGCTTTTCCTGGATATCCAGTACCAGCCCCTTACAGTCTCTGGGAAAGAGCTTAATCTTATCTTCCGTGGACTTATTCGAGCCCAGCAGGCCGTAGCTTTCGTTATAGCCGCTGCCGTTTACCGGCTCCTTCAGGATGTCGTCCATCGTGCAGACCACCTTTGCTCCGGCTTCCGTTAAAATCCTCTTTGTACGCTTTCTCGTATGAATATCACAGGTAAGGATCGAATCAGTATAGTCCAGAATGGTCTTCGGCTGGTTGGCAAAAATAATCTTTACCTCCGCCCCGCATTCCCGGATCAGATCACCGTAATATTCCACATAGTCGACACCGGTGAAGGGGTGCTTGTTGACACCGAAGAGTGAGCGGTATTTTTCAAGGGAAAGAACGTCGCTGTATGGATTGACCCCGGCTTCATCGATCTGGTCGAGGCTGACCAGCTCGTTTCCCACCTCGTCCGAGGGATAGCTGAGCATAAGGACGATTTTCTTCGCGCCTTTCGCGATTCCCCGCAGGCAGATGGCAAAACGGTTTCTCGAAAGGATCGGGAAAATCACGCCTATGGTCTCCCCGCCCAGTTTATTTCTGACGTCTTCGGCAATGTCGTCCACCGTCGCGTAATTTCCCTGGGAACGGGCCACAACGGATTCCGTAACCGCCACAACGTCCCGGTCTCGGATGGAAAAACCCTCCGCCTCCGCCGCCTCGAGCACACTGTCCGCAACTATTGAAGCCAGATCATCGCCCTCCCGGATAATGGGGCAGCGGATTCCTCTGGAAACGGTTCCTGTTTTGCGTTCTTTCTGTTCGCTCATGTTTTTCTTTCCTTTCACTTTTCTTCTCTACAGTGCATTTACCGGCGTCATCCCCGGGCTTTTATACACTGCTGAGTTATATCAGTCCACATCCTCGTTTGTCATATCTTTAATCTTCAACTCGAAGTTTTCCACTTTTGAGCCGTTGCTGATGGATTTCACATTCTGTCCGGACAGTCCTTCGTTGTCAAGGTGAATGATAAGGCCGTCCCGGGAATCGTTTCCGGTGGTATCATAGGTCGCCTCTCCGCCCTCATAGGTCATTTTCACATCATCGTTGGAATACTGGGCGAAAGCTCCCCCTGCCTTGTAGGTTGCACCGTCAATGTACAGAGTATCCAGATCGACCCATTCAAAATCCTTGTATTTATTGTCCTTGATTTTCAATTCCTTTCCCTTGGGAGTAATCCACACACCGTTCTCATCCACCGCGATCACGGTTTCATAGGGAGTGTAGTCGGGATCGACATAATCCGACTTCACCTTCATTTTGACAATGGAATGCTGATCGCCGTCAATTTTATACGCGTAGCCCGTGGGCTTATCTTTCTTATATTTTACTATCCAGTAGGTGTCCTTGTTTTTATGGAGCTGATAGCCCTTCGGATTGTATTTTTTGTAAACGCCCAGATTGGTGGTCAGGTCGTCATGAACAATGCCGTAGCCCGTAAGCATGGTGCCCTTGAATTCACCCAGGGCAAAGCTGTTGGTGCCGTGTACAAGATTGAGTCCGTCCGGCTTGTTGAACCGCTTGTTTCCCACATACTGCACCCCGTTGTAGGTGTACTGCTCCATCGAATATTCCGAAGAAGTGTAGGTGTTGGCCATGTTATAGAGCATGAAGGCCCCTACCCCTGCCAGAATCAGGATCAGAATCACAATCACGGCTATAATGATTTTGGAAATCCTGCGCCGCGAGTTTCCGCCGGAGTATTCATTCAGTTTTTCACTCTTTTCGGTGACCTCAATGATTTCAACCTTCTGTTTCCCGGGCTTTTTTTTCTCCTTTTTTGCCTTTTTTCCATTAAAATCCGCGATATCCGGCTTTTCCTCCTCATCCTTTGTTTCTATAAGAGCGGTCTGTTCCTGCGCGTCTTCCCTCTTCTCTTCTTCGTCCTTTTTCTTCATCGCCATGTCGGGCTCCTTTCTTTTCGAAGCGGTCAGTCTGCGAAAGTTTACTCCTTCACCGGATAGTGCTTAACGGTTCCGTCCTCTTTTGTCTGGGCAATATCCTTCATCTTATAGCCTGCCTTTTCCAGCACCTCCGTCATATCCTCCACCGAAATCTCTCCGGTAGCCTTTATCACAAGCTCGGTGCCGCGTTCCTCAGAATGATAAATCGCGAGGGACTCCAGGTTTGCGTCGCTTTCCGCGAAGCATTTCGTGATACCCTCCAGAAAACCGGGATGATCCTCGCAGGCGATGACAAAGCGGGTGCCGCGCCTCTTGTGTCCCAGCAGATCGTTGAAGGCCTGGAAAATATCCTTCTCCGTAATGATGCCGATAACCCTGTTAGTCCCGTCCACCACCGGCAGCACGGCAATTTCGTTGTCTATCATCTGCTGTGCCGCTTCTTCTATGAACAGATCCTGCGTCGTGGTCTTGACGTCGGTGATCATGATGTCGGAAACCTTTGTCCGTGACAAAAGGTAATTGAGCTCGTATATCGAAAGAGAGGTGCTTTTCGAGCCGCTGCTTTCCTCCACCAGTCCCCCGGTGATAAGGCCGATAAGCTTTCCGCCCTCATCCACCACCGGCAGACGGTGGAAATGGTTTTTCGACATGATCTCCACCGCTTTTGAAATGACCGTATCCCCCGTGACCGTGAACGGCTCCGCCGTCATATGATCCTTAACATACATAGCTCAGCCTCCTTCCTGTCTGCTTTCAATACCACCGTAGTGACTGTTTGCCTTTACCCACCAAGGTAGGCTTTCTTCACCCTTTCATCCCTGGCGAGCTCCTCTCCGGTGCCGGAGAGGGTGATATACCCGGTTTCCAGTACATAGGCCCTGTTCGCAATGGAAAGAGCCCGCTTCGCGTTCTGCTCCACCAAAAGCACCGTTGTTCCCTTTTTATTAATCTCTTCTATAATATGGAAGATTTCCGACACCAGCAGGGGCGAAAGTCCCATGGAGGGTTCGTCCATCAGCAGAATCGAGGGCTTCGCCATAAGCGACCTTCCCATGGCCAGCATCTGCTGCTCCCCGCCTGAAAGAGTTCCCGCCGTCTGGGTACGCCTCTCCTTGAGCCTCGGAAAAAGCGAAAAAACATCCTCCATGTCCTTCGTGATCTCTTCCTTGTCGGTTCGTGAATAGGCTCCCAGAATCAGATTTTCCTCCACGGTCTGCTGGGCGAAAACCCGGCGTCCCTCAGGCACCTGCGCCAGTCCCAGTCCCACGATTTTATGGGGAGCCATCTTCGTCAGCTCTTTTCCGTCCAGAAGGATGCTGCCCGATGCAGGCTTTAAGAGCCCGGAAATCGCGTGCATGGTCGTGGTTTTTCCCGCGCCGTTGGCCCCGATCAGAGTCACGATTTCCCCGTCCTTCACCTCGAACGAGATCCCCTTTATCGCCTCGATCATACCGTAGCTGACCTTCAGATCCTTAATTTCAAGCATTTTTATTCTCCCAGGTATGCTTTTATAACCGCGGGATTCGCCTGAATCTCCTCCGGCGTTCCCTCGGCCAGCATCATTCCGTAATTTAAAACCGTAATACGTTCACAGATCCCCATAACCAGCTTCATGTCGTGCTCGATTAAAAGCACCGCAATTTTGAAATGATCCCGCACCAGACGGATCATGCTCATAAGCTCCTCGGTCTCCTGCGGATTCATTCCCGCCGCGGGCTCATCCAGCAGCAGAAGCTTCGGTCCGGTGGCCAGCGCTCTGGCAATCTCAAGCCGCCTCTGGGCGCCGTAGGGAAGGTTGGAAGCAAGATTATCCTTCTCCTCTTCGAGTCCGAAGATTTTCAAAAGCTCAATGGACTGCTCTTCCGTTTCCTTTTCCTTCGCCCTGAAGGAAGGGAGTCTCAGCACCGCCGTTACCGGCGAATAGACAACCCGGTTATGAAAGCCTGTCTTCACGTTATCCAGCACCGAAAGCTGGTCGAAAAGCCTGATGTTCTGGAAAGTTCTCGCCACGCCCGCGCGGTTCATCTCCACCACGTTTTTTTTCGCGGTATCCTCTCCGTTAAAGAGGATTTTCCCTCTGGAGGGCTGGTAAACCTTTGTCAGCATGTTGAAAACCGTGGTTTTTCCGGCTCCGTTGGGTCCGATGAGCCCGACTATTTCCCTGTCGAAAATCTCCAGATTGAAATCGTTGACCGCCGTGAGTCCTCCGAAATCAATACCGAGATCCTCCACCTTAAGGATGGGAGTCTTATCCTCCGCCATTCAGCTCACCTCCCCCTCTTTCCGGCCTCTCCCGGAAAACCTGTTTTTAAGGCGCCTGAGCCTCGTCTTCATGTTTTCGTTATTGGTAAGAAGCATTATGAGAATCAGGACAACGGCATAAATCAGCATCCGGTAATCCTGCATCGAGCGTAAGAGCTCCGGCAGCAGCACAAGAATGATGGTGGCAATTATCGTGCCCGTCATATTGCCGAGTCCGCCCAGGACCACATATACCAGGATAAGAATCGAAGTGTTGAAATCGAACTTCGCCGGCACCAGCGTGGAATAGTTAAGTCCGTAAAGCGCTCCCGCCGCCCCGGCCAGACTCGCGGAAACCACAAAGGCCAGCATCTTCGTTCTTGAAATATCGATTCCCACGCTCTCGGCCGCAATCCGGTTGTCCCTGGCCGCCATAATGGCCCGGCCGCTGCGGCTGTACATAAGATGGTACACGATGATTAGAGAAACCAGAATAAGAATCACTCCGGCCGTAAAGGTGGATATCTTCGCCGTACCCGTTGCCCCCATCGGGCCGTTAAGAAGCATTTTCCCGCCGGGAGCAAGCTTGGTGTTGTTGTCCACAAAGCTGAACTGAAAGCCGTTCCCGTCAAAGCCCAGATACATATTGGTAATGATGCTCTTTATAATCTGCCCGAAGGCCAGGGTTACAATGGCCAGGTAGTCCCCCTCCAGCTTGAGCACCGGAATCCCGATGAGGAGGCCAAAAACGGCCGATATCATAACGCCAGCTATAATAGCAATAATAAGCCTCACAGGGCCATTTGAAACCGACGCGGCAAGATAACCGGAAATACTGACCGCCGTAAAGGCACCCACACTCATGAAACCGGCCTGGCCCAGGTTCAGCTCCCCGGACACGCCCACGTTTAAGTTAAGTCCGATTGCCGCCACAATATAGCAGCAAACAGGCACCAGAAGGCTGGTAAAAAGACTCGAAAGATTTCCGGAATGTATCATGATTTCAATTATCAGGTACAGCACGACCACCATGATATAGGAAACGGTGCGTCCCCGGTGCGTCCGGTCCAATAGCTTTTTTAACATCCGTTTTCCCTCCTCAGACCTTTTCCCGAATCCGCCTGCCCAGAAGTCCGGAAGGCTTTATCAGAAGCACGATGATCAGCACCGCGAACACGATTGCATCCGAAAGCTGGGTGGAAATATAGGCTTTCGCGAATATTTCGATCACCCCCAGCAAAAGGCCGCCCAGAAACGCTCCCGGGATCGAACCTATTCCGCCGAAGACCGCAGCGGTGAAGGCCTTGATACCGGGCATGGCTCCCAGCGTCGGGTAGACGGAAGGATAGGCTGCGCAAAGCAGCACCGAAGCGATGGCTGCAAGTCCCGAGCCGATTGCGAAGGTGATGGAAATGATTCTGTTCACGTTAATTCCCATAAGCGTTGAAGCGCCCTTGTCCTCGGAGCAGGCCCTCATGGCCCGTCCGGTTTTAGTCCTGTTTATGAAAAGCGTCAGACAGACCATAACCAGGACACAGGTCGCAATTGTTATAAGCGTCAGGTAGGATATGGAAAGAGAGCCGAGCTCCAGAGAACCGCTGGGAAATACCGCCGGGAAAACCTTTGTGGAGGATGACCACAAAAGCTGTGCGGCGTTCTGAAGAAAATAGCTGACGCCGATGGCCGTAATCAGCACCGAAAGGCTGGAAGCCTGTCTTAAGGGCTTATAGGCCAGCCTCTCTATCGTGATACCCAGCACGGTGCAGACAGCTACCGACAGCAGCACTCCCGGAATCAGCGGAAGATTAAAAGAGCTCAGCGCAAAAAACACCACGTACGCTCCTACCATGATAACATCACCATGGGCGAAATTCAGCATCTTCGCGATACCGTAGACCATGGTGTAGCCCAGAGCGATTATGGCGTAGACGCTGCCAAGTCCCAGCCCGTTAATCAGATATGAAAAAAATTCCAAAATCCTCACCTGCCTTTTTGCAAGTTCTCATAAATTATAAAGAAAGAACGGAAAGGCCGCCAATCGGCAGAAATGTGCCGGCATTGGCAGCCTTTCCGCAATAATCGGAATACTCGCTTACTCCTCTACGCCTACATATACGCCGTCCTTGATAACCACGGCCTTGGGAGACTTGGAAACCTCGCCGCTTTCCGACCAGGTCACGTTCTGTCCGGTAAGACCGTTGAAGGTCATGGAGGTGAACTGCTTTGTCAGGGCGTCGCAGATATCCGAAGCGCTCATGTCAGCCGTAACGCCGGCAGCCTCGCAGGCCTGGGCAATGGCAAATACACAGTCATAGGCATCCGCCGCGAACTGATTGGGAATCTCGTCCTGGTTGCGGGCCTTGTAATTCTTTGTGAAGTTCTGGGTTAATTCGTCAGTTGCATCCGCCGAGAACGGTGTTAAGAGATATACGCCCTCAGCAAGGGAGGTATCAAACCCTTCCAGAGTAAGGATGCCGTCCATTCCGTCAACGCCGAAGAAGGTGGGCTTGTAGTCCATCTGGTTGGCCTGAGTCAGGATCAGGGAAGCGGGATCATAATAAATCGGCAGGAAGATGAGGTCCGCGCCTGCGTCCTTGGCCTTCTTTAACTGCACGGAGAAATCGGAAGCGTTGGAATCATCAAAGGTTCCCTCGTATACCACCTCGAGGCCCTTTTCATCAGCTTCCGCGCGGAACTTGGTGTAGATGCCGCTGGAATAATTGTCATCGTTTTTATAGATAATGGCGATCTTGGAGCCCAGATCCGAATGGCCGGCAAGATAGTCCGCGCTGGCGATTCCCTGGTTGGGATCGGTGAAGCACATCTGGAAGATATTGCCGTAAGGGCTGGCCGCATTGTCGGGATCCTGGTAGATAACTGCCAGAGAAGAGCCGGACGGCGTAATCGCAAAGATGTGATCGTCCTGATACATCTGGGAAACAGCCGCACCGGGGGCCGAGGTCACCGTCGCCAGGGAAACCTGCATTCCCCAGTCCTTAAGAGCGCCGTAAGCCGAAACAGCCTTTTCCGCGTCATGGGTATCATCTTCAAAATCCAGTTCAAACTGAAGTCCGCCCTTGGCGTTGACTTCCTCTACTGCCATCTCGGCCGCAGCCTTAACAGCGTTTCCATACACAGCCGCGGGACCGGTTAACGGGCCGGAGCCGCCGATTTTAATGGCGCCGCCGGCAGAAGCGCTTCCTGCTTCGCCGCTTTCCGCAGCGCTTTCAGCGGGTGCGGATGCCGCGCCGCCGCAAGCCGTAAGGGCAACGGTCATACAAAGCACCATCGCCAGAGACAATCCTGTTTTCAACAGACTCTTTTTTCTCATAATCTCCTCCTCTTCAACATTTTGTTAATAAAAAACACTTCCATTATTATATTAACTTTTTCTCATGTTTTCAATACCGTCATGCAATCAGATGAACAACGAAGGCGGCGGCCCAGGCGATTACGCACTGCCAGAGGACGACGAGAAGTGCCCATTTCCTTCCGAGCTCACGGCGGATAGAGGCGATGGCGGCCACACAGGGCGTATAAAGCAGGGAAAAAACAAGAAGAGACGCGGCCGTGGCAGAATTTATAACGGTCGTTACCCCGCCCTGAAACAGGATGTTCAGAGTGGAAACCACACTTTCCTTGGCCACAAAGCCGCTGATAAGCGAAATGCAGATCCGCCAGTCCCCCAGTCCCACCGGCTTCATAAGGGGCACCAGGGCTCCGGCGATTATGGCGAGGATGCTCTCCTGTTGGTTCGAAACAAAACGCAGGCCGGGGCTTAAGCTCTGCAGAAGCCAGATCACGATGGTCGCCAGAAGAATGATCGTGAAGGCCCGCTGAAGAAAATCCCTGGCCTTTTCCCATAAAAGCTGACAGACATTCTTTGCGCCCGGCAGCCGGTAGTTCGGCAGCTCCATCACAAAGGGCACGGCCTCCCCCTTAAAAAGGGTTCCCTTAAACAAAAACGCCATAAGGATGGCCATGATAACTCCCAGGAAATACAGCCCCACCATGATGAGGGCCTTGTAGCGCGGGAAAAAGGCATCCACAAAGAAAGCATATATCGGCAGCTTCGCCGTGCAGCTCATGAACGGAGTCAGTAGGATCGTCATTTTCCGGTCCCGTTCGCTGGGAAGTGTCCGTGTGGACATTACCGCCGGTACGGTGCATCCGAAGCCCAGGAGCATAGGGACGATGCTGCGCCCCGAAAGGCCGATCCGGCGCAAAAGCTTGTCCATGAAAAAGGCCACCCGGGCGATATAGCCGCTGTCCTCCAGCAGGGACAGGAAGAAAAACAGCGTCACGATTATGGGCAGGAAGCTTAAGACACTGCCCACCCCCTCCAGAATTCCTTTGACGACAAGCCCCTGAAGAAACTCATTCACGTCCGCGGCCTGCATTGCCCGGCTGATTACCGCCGTCAGCACGTTTATCCCGTTTTCGAGCCAGCCCTGAAGCGTCCCCCCGATAAGGTTGAAGGTAAGGTAAAACACAATGCCCATAATCAGGATAAAAATCGGAATCGCGGTCCACTTTCCGGTCAGAACCCGGTCAATTGCCTCGCTCCGGATGCTCTCACGGCTCTTCTTCGGTTTTTTCACACAGGATTTGCAGATTTTATGAATAAAGGAATAGCGCATATCCGCAATGGCAGCGCTCTTGTCGAGCCCCCGTTCGCTTTCCATCTGAAGGACGATGTGCTCCACGGTTTCCTTCTCGTTGTCATCCAGCTTAAGCGCCTCCGTCACAAGGGGGTCTCCCTCGATCACCTTGCAGGCGGCAAACCTTAAGGGAATTCCTGCCTTCAAGGCATGGTCTTCGATTAAATGGGTCGCGGCGTGGAGGCAGCGGTGAACGGCGCCGCCATGGTCGTTTTCATCGCAGAAATCCTGCCTTAAGGGCCGCTCCTGATAATGCGCCACATGCACAGCGTGGCCCACGAGCTCGTCTATGCCCTGGTTTTTCGCGGCTGAAATCGGCACCACCGGCACCCCCAGCAGCGCTTCCATATCATTTATATCTATGGTGCCGCCGTTGGCCGTGACCTCGTCCATCATGTTAAGCGCCACCACCATCGGAATATTCATCTCCAGCAGCTGCATGGTCAGATACAGGTTGCGCTCAATATTTGTGGCGTCCACAATGTTTATAATGGCCCGCGGCTTTTCGTTCATGACAAAATTGCGGGAAACGATTTCCTCGCTGCTGTAGGGCGACATCGAGTAAATCCCGGGCAGATCGGTGACGAGAGTGTCGGGATAGCCCCGGATCACTCCGTCCTTGCGGTCAACCGTAACCCCGGGGAAATTGCCGACGTGCTGATTTGAGCCGGTCAGCTGGTTAAAAAGCGTGGTTTTACCGCTGTTCTGGTTGCCGACCAGAGCAAAAGTCAGCTGCGTTCCCTCCGGCAGGGGATCCCCGCTCCCCGGCAGATGGTATTTCCCCATTTCTCCGAGCCCCGGATGAACCGAGCTTCCGGCCTTCTTCTCCGCTCTCTTCTCTTCCGCCAGCGCGTCCACCGGCTTCACGCCGATTTTAGCGGCATCGTCAAGGCGCAGTGTCAGCTCGTAGCCGTGGATTAATAGCTCCACCGGATCCCCCAGCGGAGCGTATTTCACAACGGTCACCTTTGCCCCGGGGATCACCCCCATATCGAGAAAATGCTGCCGGAGCGCCCCTTCTCCTCCCACCGTCTCAATAACGGCGGTCTTTCCGATTTCCAGTTCCTTCAGTGTCATGGCATTCTTCAGTCTTCCCAGAACAGATCGTTCAGCGTTTTACCCAAAACCCTGCAGATGGTAATACACAGGTTGATTGTCGGATTATAGTCACCTTTCTCTATTGCGCTGATGGTCTGGCGGGATACCCCGCATTTCACGGCCAGCTCCTCCTGTGAAAGATCGAGGGCGGCCCTTGCGGACTTTAGCTTCAGATTTTTCATCGGGTCACTCCTCTTCGGCTTCCGCCTTCTTACTGACAGCGCGCTTAATCAGTATCTCGATGTAAACAACCGCCATCATAACAAGCACGGTGATATTCAGCATCGGCATCCCGATTTTTCCGTTTTCTATAAGCGTCCCGCTCATGGCCTGCATGGCCACAGGAAAAATATTGAGTATTATACCGACGATAATAATGATATTATAACGCCTGTGATTGTTGTTCAGGCCCCAGTAGGCATCCTTCCAGATGCAATATCCCGCCAGAACCGTACAGCCCGCAATGATCCCGATAAACAGCAGCGCGTAATTTTCCACCGGTAATTCAATCTTACTCATAAGCAGCCACAGAATCAATGTCTGAGTGAATATTTCCGTATAGAAAGCGTATCTGTATGCGTTTCCCCTTATGGCCTTCTGGCGCTCATCATACTCCGTCTTAACCTTTCCGTCCTTATTGGCGTATTTATAGATGCACACGACTATTACCGCCGCCACCATCAGCCCGACCACAAAGCCCAAAGATATTCCGTTCATTTTCCAGACCTCCTGTTCAATTATCTTCGAGAGTGATAATACACTGTTAGTGGAATAATGTCAAGTATATTTTACATTTTTCTATAAAAAGGACATTTGTTATCACTAAAGTTTTCCGATTCACACTCCGATATTCCATATAGAAAGGGGTTAAGTAGTAATTTTAGGGGGTTATAAATAAATGAGTTCGGCATTCGGCGTTTTACAGCATAATATGCTGTCTATGTTTTCAAACCGCCAGCTGGGCATTACCGGCAACAGCAAATCAAAGTCCATGGAGAAGCTTTCCTCCGGGTATAAAATCAACCGCGCGGCTGACGACGCCGCGGGTCTTTCGATTTCGGAAAGGATGAGAAAGCTCATAAGAGGCCTGGATCAGGGCAGCAACAACATCCAGGACGGAATATCCCTTGTGCAGACTGCGGACGGAGCGCTCGAGGAAGTGACCAACGTTCTCCAGAGAATGAACGAGCTTACCATAAAGGCCTATAACGACACAAATTCCGAAGCTGACAGGATAATCATACAGGAAGAGATCGAGCAGCTTAAAAAAGAAATAGGCCGAACCTCTGAGACGGCCAAGTTCAATGAACTGTATCTTTTAAAGGGAAATCCCAAAATCACGGAGACAGCAACCCATTACGTTCAGAATGAACCCAGGACATACGATATAAACAAGAAGGTTCCGGACTGGCTGGTTGTTGATGATAAGCTGGAGAAACATGGTTATTCCGGCATACAGTTAAAAACCGAACAGGAAATCATGTATCAGAAGACCGCGGACGGTGGCCTGGAGTATTGGGGCATGAAAAACAGCGTTTCCGATACGCTGACAGGTTCCACCAGTAAAGGGGAATGGACCGATGAAATTGATGATAATCCCACCGCAAAGCTTAGTTTTTCCGGAATAGCTCTTGCTGCAACCTCCGAAGATCTTTATTCGAACATGTTGGATCTGCTGGGATCAGCCGCGGGTCTTCCCTGCGGAACCTGCAATAACGACAAATTATATTACAGCATAGGCTTCGGCGGATCTTTGGATAATTACAAAGCCTGGCCGAAAGGATTCAGCGACCTGAATATAACAACGGGTGTCGGCCTCTCAAAATCCAGTGTTATTAATGTACCCTCCCTGAAAGTAACCTTTGAAGGAGAGGAAATGGGAGTTTTTGAAGCGGTCAATAAGCTGGCTGCCGCGGAAAAGGAAAGCGGAGCCGCAGACAGCTCAAAGGTTCAGGACCTGGCGCTTAATATAGCCACAACCATCAGAGATGCGGCAGTTGACATGCTGTCAAAAAACAAGGTTCATTTTGACCGGGTTCTGCCCTCCGGAAGTTATGACATGATCGTCTATGATTATCGGGATTGTGACAGGCTGCTGGATCAGAAAACCGGGACTGTAAAGGATTTTTCGGCTGCGGATTCCTATGTTCTGACCTGGGCAAACGCGGAAGTAACCACCCCGGTGGATATGATGTGGACGGATACCTACGAGCTGGAAGAGTCATTACGAATCCAGTGCAGCGACCAGATTCCGGATTTTATCCCCATAAAGCTTCCGGAAATCAGTCTGGATTATCTGGGGCTTGCCGATTACAGTGTGGCAAATTATAAGACAACCATCATAAACAATGATGACTATAATTTACGTCACGCGTTATGGGAAGAGGATTTTAAACATGAGGAAGGACCGTCTGTTACAATAATGAGCCGGATACCTGAATATGAGACAACGCCGGGATCCTCGACCTACATTAACGGTGAACATGTCTATACTCCTTCGAAGAAAACACTTAAGGGCTTTACTGAAGTACCCGTTACAGTAAGAACCTCAATAGTTACCCCTCCCGATTACCCCGAGCCCCGGCCGGATCCTTCCAAAATCCAGGTTTTCAGAGAATACGACCCTTCCAAGGTTGAGCTGGTGACGGAGGCTATAAAGAATGTTTCATCCCTGCGCAGCTATCTCGGGGCAATCCAGAACCGCCTCGAGCACGCGTATGCCAATAACCAGAACAAGCTTGAAAACACCACCTCCTCGGAGTCCCGTATCCGTGATACCGACATGGCAAAGGAGATGGTGCAGTTTTCAAACAGGAACATCCTGGAGCAGGCCGGCCAGGCCATGCTGAGTCAGGCCAACCGCTCGAAGGATTATATCCTTTCATTATTGCAGTAACGGGGCGGGTGTCCTATATTAGCAATGAGCAGAGGTTGCGTATATGACTTTAGAAGCATATTTGAACCCGGATTTCGGGCGGCCACAGAAAATCGTGTTTTTCCTCCTTGCGCTCGCGGGCATCATCGTCTGCGTGATACTGATCACACTGGGAAGAAAGCTCTCCGTGGCTTCCCTTCCGAAAGAACAGCGCAAAACCGCCTTTTATGAAAGAGCGCACGGGCGTGTGCAGCTTTTTTATGAAATGATCATCTCCGGCGCCTCCGTCATGTCCTTTTCCTGCTCCTATGTAATCATAAACCATGTATACTCGCTTATTCTCTCGGGCGAAGGAACGGGCGATTACAGCGCCTTTGTATCCATCTGGGAAAACGGCAGGGATTTTATTCTCCTGCTTTTGATCTGCCTCTCCTGCGTGCTTAATACCATACTTGACCGGCTCGTTATCCCCCTTAAAAAAATCGACCATGAAGACAAGGCCTCCGTCCGCCTTCTGGGAATGTTCTACGTTATCCTGATACTCGTCTTTTTAAATATCATCGGGGATGAAAGTGAATACAATCCGGTCATGATGTATTATCTCGGACTGATGGTGGGCCGCTTCGTATATTTCGACGCCTCCTTTGCGGATTTTCTGGCGGCAATAAAAAAAGCCTTTCAGAACATCTCACTGCTGATCCTCGGGCTTCTCTTAACCGCCGGTCTTTCCGTCTTCGGTTTTAAGGCGGAGTACCTCCTGGAGCGGAATTATTACATCGTCGGGATTTTTTATACCCATCTTTTTATGCTCGCGGCCATCTTCCTCCTGCACCACAGCCACATCCTGCAGCTTCTTATAAGAGCGCCGAAGAATGACACCCTAAACGCCCCGGCCGAAAACGCAAATCCTCAGTACCAGGCTGCGGGTCCCGGATTTAACCGGACAGTCATAGCCTGCGACACCTGCGAGTGTTACCGGTTCAGTGAAGACGACGGCACCTATTACTGCGTCTCCAACATGAGCGATGAAGACTACGATGCGGTGGCCGCAAACCATTTCACAAGCTGCCCCTGGTACATGGAAGACGTCAGCCGGGATTGACAGTTTTTTCAAAAAAAAAGCCCCGCAGTCAAAAGCTGCGGGGTATTTTTTAAAAGTTTATATTCTCCAAAAGCGAACTTGCCAGTCCGGTAATTATCATTATTATTAAAGCAACAAGACCTAACGCAAAGCCTATAATATTAACAATTAAAGCAGCTTTCATCATCCCGTCGCCGTCTTCGTTATTCTTATATTTACTGTTCCCCATTATTGTTAAAACAAGACCTATAATACCGGTCAGCAGTGTTCCGAAGCAGCACGAAAGCACAATGGAAATAATGGAAAACACAAGATTGGGTACAAACTTCGGATGATTATCAACCGGTCCGTTTCCCCCGGGCGGAGTCTGATTATAATATGTATTCTGCTGATACTGCTGTTGCTGCTGATACGGCTGCTGCTGGTACGGCTGCTGCTGCTGATACGACTGCTGCTGGTACGACTGCTGCTGATACTGCTGTTGCTGCGGCTGTACCGGCTGCTCGGGCTGCACCGGCTGTTCGGGCTGCACCGGCTGCTCAGGCTGCACCGGCTGTTCGGGTTGCTGGTAGGAATTATATTCGTTATCCATTTTCAATCTCCTTTTAAATTTTTAAATTGTTGTTGGTTTTAAAAAGCTGAACAAAGGTATA
>JAILBQ010000046.1 GCA_024680815.1 Lachnospiraceae bacterium
GTATCTTCGCCGAATACAGCATCAACAAGCGCTTTATCGGGGACATATACCTCACAGTCGGGGTCATATTTTTCCTCAATGAAGAGTGTCTTCTTTCCGTCCTTTACCACATAACCATTGAGCTCAAGGATCTCATCCGTCGCCTCATCGATCACATATTCATACCTTAAGCTGTCGACAGTTTCCCCGGAATATCCGTAATAATCGGCGTTTTCTTCAAAATCTTCGTAAGGAACGAAGGTTTCCAAATATATAAGACCGTCCCTGACCTCCTTCGAGATTATCGTTTCCCCTTCCCCTTTTTTGAACATCGAAGGATATGTCAGACTGTCCTTAAACGAATCAAAATTGTCCGGGAACAGATAGCGGTCATATCTGTCCGGTTCCTTTTCATAATCATAGGCCTCATTATCTTCAAGAATAAAGATATCCCACGAATCGTCTGCAACATACCTGGTATCATCTTCATAATAGAACTCATCCTGCACGGAGCCGTCTGCCAGGTAATACTTAAATTCATACAAATATCTGCCGTTTCTTTCAAGATGGGCCTCACGGGTGTTGGCCTGTGCAAGTATATCCAGATACCCGTCATTGATGACATCGGCAGCAGCCGTCCATGGTGCTAAGGCTTTGTCGGATCCGCTGTATAATTCAGACGAATCCGCAGCGGAGCAGCCGGAAAAGGTAAGCATTGCAGCCATACAAAGAATAAACGCAGCCAGTTTTTTTCTCATTTTTTTGTTCCTTTCATAATATGGCAAAAGGAGTTTCCGCGGCAGGGAAACCCCTTTGTCCATTTTGTTGTCATCATTTTTCTAAAGAGTTAAATCCTCAACAAGATTGGTTTTCATTTCCTCCGGTGTCATTCCATTCACCTCCTTTTCAACCTTTATAATATTAACATACAAGCACTAAAATATCCAGTGTTTTCAAGGATCAGCGGTGTTTTTAGCGATGTTGTAAACCTGCTCGTTTTTTGAATTATGTAAACCACTTCCGGGATTATTGAAGAATCCCTCTTCATAGGATATAATTCGAGGGAAAGCTACAAAATTTTTCCAGAGCTCACAAGATGAGGAGGCGGAAGTATGAATTTTTTGGAGGAACGGATCTTAAAGGAGGGGCGGGTCTACCCCGGTAATATTCTTAAGGTGGACAGCTTCTTAAATCATCAGATTGACATTGAGCTGATTGACAGAATCGGGGAAGCGTTTTATGAAAAGTACAAAGACAAAGGCATAACCCGTATTCTCACCATCGAAGCCTCCGGAATCGCCATCGCGTGTTCCGCTGCAAGATTCTTTAAGGTTCCGATTCTTTTTGCCAAGAAGGCAAAGAGCTTAAACCTCGGCAACGACCTCTATGTTTCAAAGGTTAAATCCTATACCTTCGGAAAGGAATACGACATAACGCTGTCAAAGCGCTATCTTAACAAAGGCGACCGCATCCTCCTTGTGGACGACTTTCTGGCCATAGGAAACGCCCTCCACGGCCTTATAGATATCTGCTCCCAGGCCGGTGCGGAGGTGGAAGGAATCTGCATCTGCATCGAAAAAGGCTTCCAGGATGGGGGAAAGATCTTAAGAGATGAGGGGTATGATGTAACGAGCCTGGCCATCGTCTCCGAGATGACCGATGACGGAAAGATCAGTTTTAAAGATCAGACGGCTTAAAGCAGCAAAAAAGAACCCGCGGGACTCATCAAAAAGCCCGCGGGTTTGTTTTACCGTTCCTCTCTGAAGTATGAGGTTCCGAGACTTGCAGGCGGCTGCTTCTCCTCCTTGTTTCTCGTGCTGGTCACAACCAGCACAATGATGGTCACAATGTAGGGAAGCACCTTGCAGAGCTCCTGTGTGGCCCGGGTAAGACCGGGTATATAGATATAGATAATATACAGGCCGCCGAAAACAATGGAGCCCCAGATTGCGCTCAGCGGATTCCAGAGCGCCAGGATAACCAGCGCTATGGCCAGCCACCCTCTGTCGCCGAAGCCGTTGTTTGTCCAGGTTCCCCCCAGATATTCCATAACGAAATACAGACCTCCCATGCCCGCTATGGCGGCTCCCGAAACCGTGGCCACGTATTTATAGGCGGAGACGTTGATTCCCGCCGCGTCCGCCGTGGCGGGACTCTCTCCCACTGCCCGGAGATTTAAGCCCTTATGGGTATGGTTTATGAAAAGTGCGGCGAGTACAGCGATTATCACGGCCGAGTAGGTCAGAAACCCGTAGGAAAAGATAACGCTTCCGATTACGGGAATATTTGAAAGCCCGGGAATCTTCGCCTGAAAAGCGCTGGCGGTGGTCATGACGGAGATCTGCCCCACGCCGCCGGCCAGCTTTGATATGGATCCTCCGAAGAAATTCCCGAAGCCCGTGCCGAAGGTGGTAAGCGCAAGACCCACCACGTTCTGGTTGGCACGGAGCGTAATTGTAAGGACACTGTAGATGAGCCCGCCCAACGCGCTGGCAAGAAGCGTGCATAGCACAGCGATTGCGGCCCCCACAGCCGGTGAAGGCGCGGGATTGTTCCTTTCATAGAAAAAGGCTCCGATAAGACCCGCAATGCCGCCCATGTACATGATACCCGGGATTCCCAGATTCAGATTACCCGATTTTTCGGTGATGATCTCGCCCGTGGCACCAAAGAGGATCGCAATTCCCTGGCCGATGGCCTTCTGGATAAAGGTAATGATCAGTTCCATCCGTTATGCCTCCTTATGCTTTCCGATCAGTTCAACCTTGTAATTCACAAAGAATTCGCAGCCGATCAGGAAAAACAGTATGATCCCGGTTATGATATCCGAAGCGTTTTCATTAAGTCCGAACTGGGACGCGATCTGGATCGCACCCTGCTGCATGAAAGCCAGGAATAATGACACCACCACCATTATCACCGGATTGAACTGACTCATCCAGGCTACGATGATAGCGGTAAAACCTCTTCCTCCCGCGGTACCTGTGGAAATCGTATGGCTGCTGCCGCTTACTATGAGCGCCCCGGCAAAGCCGCAGATGGCGCCTGAGAGCATCATTGTCCGTATTATGACCTTTTTGACGTTGATGCCTGCGTAGCGGGCCGTGTTCTGGCTTTCACCCACCACCGCGATCTCGTAGCCCTGCTTGGAGCTCTTCATATAGATCGCAATGAATACGGTTACCGCCGTCACGAGGATCACGCACATGCCGTAGGTTCCGAAGAGCGGAGGGATCCAGCCTCCCTGGTTCGAGGCGTTGATGACGCCCACGGTATTGGAGCCGGGAGGATTTTCCCAGTAGACTATGCAGAAGGTGACGATCTGCATGGCCACGTAGTTGAGCATCAGCGTGAACAGAGTTTCGTTCGTATTATAGGTTGCCTTGAAATACGCGGGGATCAGTCCCCAGATCATTCCCGCCAGAGCGCTCAGCACAAAGATCAGTATGAGAAGCACGCTATTAGGCAGGGTTTTCCCGAGATAGATCATCAAAGCCGCGCTGACAGCCCCTCCCATAAGGATCTGCCCCTCCGCGCCGATGTTCCAGAATTTCATCTTGAAGGCCGGGGTCAGGCCTATCGCCACGATAAGCAGGAAAATGGTCTCGCGGATCGTGACCCAGAGACGCCGCTTTGTCCCCACGGCTCCGTCTATGATCCCGGCGTAGACCTGTATCGGATTCTGCTTCGTGATGACCACGATAACAATGGCGCAGACGATAAGCGAAAGAATCACTGCCGCCACTCTGATCCCCCAAGCCCGGGCTCTGCTTATGGAGCCCCTTTTTGTCATCCTAATCACTGTTACCTCCCGTGGCTTTAACCTTTTCCGCCTATCATGAGCATTCCGATCTCTTCCTTGGTTACATTGCGCGCATCGACGATCCCGGTAAGCTTTCCGCCGCTTAAGACCAGTATCCGGTCGCACAGATCTATAAGCACATCCAGATCCTCTCCGACGCAGATCACCGCCACACCCTCCTCCTTCTGTTCATTCAGGAGATTATAGATCGTGTAGGAGGAGTTGATGTCAAGTCCCCGCACCGGATAGGCCACCATAAGCACCGTGGGACTGGAGGCGATCTCCCGGCCCACAAGCACCTTCTGGACATTTCCTCCGGAAAGACGCCTTACCGGTGTACCGACGCCCGGAGTAACAACGTCCAGCTTCCGTACAACATCCTCGGCAAGCGCTTTCGGGGTTTTCCTGTCCGCAAAGAACCTTCCGCCGTTTTTATAACTCCTCAGCATCATATTATCCGTAAGATCCATGGAGCCCACAAGCCCCATACCTAGCCTGTCTTCCGGAACAAAGGCCAGACGGATGTCCAGTCTCCTGATCTCGTCGGGAGTCTTTCCGGAAAGGTTCTCCTCCTTTCCTTCCGGCGGCTCATAGAAGATATCCCCGTTTTCCAGGGTCTGGAGCCCGGCTATGGCTTCCACCAGCTCCTTCTGTCCGCTTCCGGCGATTCCGGCTATGCCCAGTATTTCCCCGCTGAAAGCCTCGAAGGAAACATCGTTCAGTTTGACGACCCCTTCCTTATTGCGAACACTCACATGCTGCATCTTTATCCTCAGATGCGGATCCTTCGGCTCGCTGCGCTTTATATCAAGAGAGACCTTCTCTCCCACCATCATCTCCGTAAGAGATTCCACCGTGGCGTCCTTTGTGTCCACCGTGCCGATGTATTTCCCTTTTCTTAAGACCGACACGCGGTCGGAAATGGCCAGCACCTCGTTCAGTTTATGGGTGATGATAATTATGGATTTTCCGGCCTTCTGCATGTTTCGCAGCACCTCAAAGAGACGGTCGGTCTCCTGGGGAGTAAGAACCGCGGTGGGTTCGTCGAGGATAAAGATATCCGCCCCGCGGTACAGGACCTTCACGATTTCCACGGTCTGCTTCTGGGAAACTGACATCGAATATATCTTCTGGTCAGGATCCAGCTCGAAGCCGTATTTTCCTGTGAGCTCCAGTATCTTTCCCCTGACCTCCTCCATATTGAGCCGGCCGCTGCCCGCGAGTCCGAGGATAATGTTTTCCGCGGCGGTAAGGACGTTCACAAGCTTGAAATGCTGGTGGATCATTCCGATCCCCAGTTCAAAAGCGTCCTTCGGAGAATGGATAACCACTTCCTTTCCGTTGATCTTTATCGTCCCCTCGTCCGGAAAATATATGCCCGAAAGCATATTCATGAGCGTGGTCTTTCCGCTGCCGTTTTCTCCGAGGATCGAAAGGATCTCCCCTTTCTTAAGCTTCAGATCCACATGGTCGTTTGCAACCACTTCGCCGAAGCGCTTTGTCACGCCGCTTAAATCGATCGCGTATTCTTCCACGGTATTCACCTGTACCTTTATCTTCCGGCTTTATGCCGGCCTCATCGCGCACATTTAAAGTGCGGCGCCCGTAAAGAACGCCGCACATTTTTTTATCTTATCATTATTCCTGAGTGGTAATTCCGTCGATGATGAAGGAGAAGCTGGGCGCCGAAACCTTCTCGGATTCGTGATAATAGCCGTCGCTTACCAGATCATCCTCTATGGGCTTTCCGTCCACGGTAAAGGTGGAGACGTCGAATACATGCAGAGTTCCTGCCTTCAGGGCGTCTTCCACTTCCTTGACCTTTTCTTCCGTGCCTTCTGCGATGGCGTCGGAGTTAAGCGCAGTGATCTCAACTGCGTCTTCAGCATATCCGCCTGCCCAGTCAACCGGGATCTCTTTTCCGTTCATGAAGCTGTCCACGGCGATAGTATAGAAAGCGCCCCACTTATTTGTAGGAGAAGTCAGGGCACAGGTGGGAGCAACGCTGATCATATCCACGTTGTAGCCCACGCAGGGAACCTTTGCACTTTCACAGGCAGTGGGAGCTCCGGTGGTGTCGGCGTGCTGGCTGATAAGTACGCAGCCGTCCTGGATAAGCTTTGTGGCGACCTCGCTCTCCATGGACATATCGGCCCAGCTGTTGGTATACTGCACTTCCATCGTAGCAGATTCAACAATGCTCCTTGCTCCGAGGAAGAAGGAGGTAAAGCCCGAAACAACCTCCGCGTAAGGATAGGCACCGACATAGCCGATCTTGGCCTTGTCCGCGGTGACTTCGCCCTTGTCGATCATTTCCTTAAGCTTCATTCCCGCAACAATACCCGATACATAACGGGCTTCGTAGATCTTTGTGAAATAGTTGTGGAAATTGGGAAGTCCTGAAGAAGCTGCCTGGAAGCCGGTGGCATGAAGGAACTGGATATCGGGATATTCCCCGGCTGCCTGTATCATGTAATCCTCATGACCGAAGCTGTTGGCAAAAATAATGTTGCAGCCCTGCTCAGCAAGGTCCACCGCCGCGTCATAGCACTCCTCGCCTTCGGGAATGTTGGTCTTTTCGATAATCTGAGCATCGGAAAGCCCGAGATTGGCCTGCATGTCGTCGATGCCCTTCATGTGGGAATAGGTGTAGCCCTCGTTTTCATCGCCGATGTAGATGACGCCGACCTTGATGTCGGAAGAAGCCGCCGGAGCCGCCGAAGCCTCACCGCTTTCCGCCGCAGGAGCCGCGGAAGAGGCCGGAGCCGCAGCCTCGCCGCAGCCGGCAAGGAGCGCGCCCATCAATGTCAGTGACAACAGGATGCTTAAAACTTTTCTTTTCATTTTTTTCCTCCCTTAAAATATTTTTTTATTACCCTTAACAACGAAGGGGCTGCTGTACATTTATTATTTCTCTGCACAAACAACCCCTTCGTCGTTTATAACAGAAGTATATCGATTTTTTAAATACACGTCAATCAGACTTTCTGCGATTCCAGAAACACTGCCGCCACCGCTTCGATCTCTACTTTGGCCCCCTTCGGGATCGCGGCCACCTGAAAAGCTGCCCTGGCCGGGAAGGGTTCCGAAAAGAACGTGGCATAGACCTCATTCATCGCGGCAAAATCATTTATGTCGGATAAGAGCACCGTGGTTTTCGTCACGTTTTCCATCCCCGCGCCGACTTTTCCCAGGATATTCTGAATGTTTTTAAGGCTCTGCCTGGTCTGCTCCGCGATATCCTGCCCCACGATCTCCCCGGTAGCGGGGTCAATGGGAAGCTGGCCGGATACATAGATCGTATCCCCCGCCTGAACGGCCTGTGAATAAGGCCCTATGGCCGCAGGAGCAGCCGCTGTACTGATTGCTTTTTTCATGTTCTCCTCCTTTATAAAAGTTTTTCGATTAATATAAGCTCTTCCCCTGTATCGACATCCATAAGCTCCGTTTCGGAAGCTGCCTCAACAAGGCCTGTACGGGCTTCTTCGCCCTTTAAAAGCGCCCCTCCCCCCTGCTCTCCCTTAAGCATAGAGAGAGCAGAAAAAAAGCTTCGGGGGAAAAGCACAGGATTCCCGGCCCTGCCATCATATGACAGGCGCACCGGCCGGGAAGGATCTGATGCAAAAGAGAACACAAGCCTGACAAGGGTCTGTGCCGTAAGGGCCGGCTGATCAGACGCAATGAACATGCAGCCCTCCCACTCAGCGCTTTCCTTTAATGACAGGCCGAAACGGATTGTGTCGCTCTTCAGCCCTCCGCCGAAAAACCTTACCGGAACGGAAAGCTTTTCACAGAGGCGCCGCACCTCCTCGTGGCAGGTAAGCACAAAGGGCTCGCACTTAACTCCCGCATTATTTAACTCCGGAGCTTCCGAAAAGCTCTTAAGGGTCAACAGGGAGTATTCTATCAGGGGCTTCGTCCCGGAGCGCGATTCCAGGGGGGCTAAAAGCTTATTTCCCCCGAAGCGCCTTCCCTGGCCCGAGGCCAGCATGAGACACCCGATGATAAAAGGAATTTTCCTCTCTTCCGGCTTCACAGGTGAATGAGTGTCCCTGTTTTCCCTGCTATCCCGTCTCTGGCCTTTTCAAGCAGGGTTATTAAAGCCGTGCGGTTCTCTCCCGATTCCGCGAAGCGCACTGCGGCCTCAACCTTAGGGAGCATGGAGCCGGGTGCGAATTCCCCCGCTTCGATATACTCTCTGGCCTTCACGGGAGTCAGGTTGGAAAGCCACTCCTCATCAGGCTTTCCGAAATGCACCGCCACTTTTTCCACTGCCGTTAAAATAATGAGCCAGTCGGCCTCCAGCTGTTCCGCCAGCCGCTCCGCCGCGAAGTCCTTGTCGATTACTGCGGCCGCTCCCTTAAGGTGGTGGCCGTCGGTTTTAAATACCGGTATTCCACCGCCTCCGCAGGCAACCACGATGTGGTCGCTCTCCACAAGGGAACGTATTGTGTCTATCTCCACGATCGCTACGGGCTTCGGCGAGGCTACGACTCTTCTGTAGCCCCTTCCGGCATCCTCCACCACCTGGTAGTCCCTTTCCCTTATAAGGTGCTCCGCCTCTTCCTTTGTCATGAAGGCTCCGATGGGCTTCGTGGGATTTTCAAAGGCCGGGTCGGACGGATCCACCTCCACCTGGGTCAGCACCGTGGCGCAGTCCTTTTTTATACCGCGGTCCAGGAGTTCCTCCCTGAGGGCGTTCTGCAGGTCATAGCCTATATAGCCCTGGCTCATGGCCACGCAGACGGAAAGCGGACAGGGAATATACTTTTCCGGGTCGGAACGGGTTAAGAGCGTCATCGCGTTCTGGAGCATCCCCACCTGGGGCCCGTTGCCGTGGGCGATCACGACCTCGTTTCCCTCCTCAATAAGATCCACGATGGCCTTCGCCGTCTTCTTTACCGCTATCATCTGCTCCGGCAGGTTGTTTCCCAGAGCGTTTCCTCCGAGAGCAATAACAATTTTATGACTCATGCCATCCTCCGCTTTTCCCAAACCTTCATGTCAGCAAAGGCTGACATCATCAACGATGAAAGTGCGGATTACTTCGCAGCTGCGCTGCTCTCGTAATCCTTTCAAAGTACGTGTCTCAGAACTCCCCTCTCCTCCAGCGCTTTAAGTGTCTTCACCGGATCCTTCTGCTTAGCCAGGAAGATCATGGCTGCGATGATATAGGGCTTGAAGCTGGCCTGTTTATAAAGCGGCACGCGGTAGCGGTCGAAAACGGAGGCGGCCACTTCACCGTCCTTGCAGGATACATCGTTGATATCCGCGGGCAGGCAGTGGAGATAGAGGGCCTTTCCGTCCTTCGTGGTCTTCATAAGCTCCTCGGTGCAGCACCAGTCCTTATGGCCGGCGTTCTGAGCCAGAAGCTCCTTTTCAAGAGCGCCTATACCGTCCATATCGCCCTTTCCGTAGAGGTCGGTGCGCTTCTCCATTGCCGCGAAAGGCGCCCAGCTCTTCGGATAGACCACATCCGCGTCCTTAAAGGCCTCCGCCATGGAATTTGTCTTCGAGAAGCTTCCCCCGGTTTTGGCCGCGTTCTTTTTCGCTACCTCTTCCACCTCCGGCATAACGTCATAGCCTTCGGGATGGGCAAGAACCACATCCATGCCGAAGCGTGTAAAGAGACCTATGACGCCCTGGGGCACGGAGAGAGGCTTGCCGTAGCTGGGAGAATAGGCCCAGGTCATGGCCACCTTCTTTCCCTTAAGCTGTTCCACGCCTCCGAAGGTATGAATCACATGGAGCATATCCGCCATACACTGGGTGGGGTGGTCGATATCGCACTGGAGATTGACGAGTGTGGGCTTCTGCTCCAGAACCCCGTCGGCGTTGCCCTCCGTCACGGCGTTCACAACGTCGTGCATGTATTTATTGCCCTTTCCGATATACATGTCATCCCGGATTCCGATGACATCCGCCATGAAGGAAATCATGTTGGCGGTTTCCCTCACGGTCTCGCCGTGGGCTATCTGGCTCTTGCCCTCGTCGAGATCCTGCACCTCAAGTCCCAGAAGATTGCAGGCCGAGGCGAAGGAAAATCTCGTCCTCGTGGAATTGTCCCTGAAAAGAGAGATCCCGAGGCCCGAATCAAAAATTTTCGTCGAGATATTCTGTTCCCTTAAGCATCTTAAGGCATCAGCCACGGTGAAAACCGCGGCGATCTCGTCGTCGGTCTTCTCCCAGGTCAGGAAGAAATGCCCGTTGTACATATCCTTGAAGTTCAGTGTGTTAAGTTTGTCGAGATATTTTTGAAGCTCGCTCATTTTTTTCCCAATCCTCCTCTTAATTCTTTATTGCTTATCTGTATACTCCTTATGCTTTTCCGCTCCGTCCGGTATGGAACGCCGGCCCTCTACCACCACATCAGGTTCGTTATCTGATCGTTGCTCCATCCTATAGCCTGAAGGAATTCTATCAGATTGGCGGTTTCTTCCATCTCCATGGTTTATTTCCCTTTATATAAATTAACTGCCGCTACATATACCGCCGCGCAGTGCACAAGATCGTCCTTGTAGGTTATCTCGTTGGGGGCGTGGGCCTGACTCTCGGCTCCCGGTCCGAAGCCCACGCAGGGGATTCCGAAACGGCCCTGGATGGACACGCAGTTTGTGGAAAAAGTCCACTTGTCGATAAGAGGCCTGTTCCGAAGCGGCATCGCGGCAGGGCTTCCCACCCGTTTATCCCCGTAAAGGGCCTTATGAGCTTCGGCAAGGGCCTGAACATGGGGAGCGTCCTCTTTATTTATCCAGGTCGGGAAGTAGCACTCGGTCTCGTAAACCTCTCCCGTCCAGGACGGACGATCATATGAATACATGGACACCTTTACATCGTCGCCGTATTTCTTAACTGACGGCAGGTCGCGGATCTCATCGAGACAGGACTCCCAGGTTTCTCCGGCGGTCATGCGGCGGTCAACAGAGATCGAGCAGCCATCCGCCACCGCGCAGCGGCTGGGGGAGGTATAGAAAATCTCGGACACCGTGCAGGTACCCCTCCCGAGGAATCTTGCGTCCTCATAGTGGTCGGGATTGTACTTCGGATCCAGCATTTTCACAAGGCCCTTGATGGCCGTGCTCTCGTCGCACCCGTTGTTGTTAAGGGCGCGGACGTCGGCTAAAATATCCGCCATCTTGAAAATTGCGTTATCTCCCCTCTCGGGAGCGGAACCGTGGCAGGAGACGCCTCTCACATCCACGCGGATTTCCATTCTTCCCCGGTGTCCCCTGTAAATACCACCGTCGGTGGGCTCAGTGGAAATAACGAATTCCGGCTTTATATTACTCTTGTTGTAGATATACTGCCAGCACATGCCGTCGCAGTCCTCTTCCTGAACCGTGCCCACCACAAGGATTTTATAGCCCTCGGGAATGAGCCCCAGGTCCTTCATGATCTTCGCTCCGTAGACCGCGCTGGCCACGCCGCCCTCCTGGTCGGAGCCGCCTCGTCCGTAGATTATCTCATCGGTTTCATACCCCTCGTAAGGGTCCTTCTCCCAGTTGTCCCGGTTGCCGATGCCCACAGTATCGATGTGCCCGTCGATGGCAATGATCTTCTCCCCGTCGCCCATCCAGCCCAGGATGTTTCCGAGGCCGTCCAGCTCCACCTTGTCAAACCCCAGCTTTTCCATCTCGGCCTTGATGCATAAGGCAACTTCCTTTTCCTCGCAGCTTTCGCTGGGATGGGAAATCATCGCGCGTAAGAACGCGCACATGTCCGCCCGGTAATTTTCCGCAGCCTCTTTGATCTTCCCGTAATCCAATGCCATATGTTCCCTCCTCCTTATAAAAATAACTATATATTATATATTTTTTCTTTTAATCTTTTATCCCCACACTATCTCCCGATACCGCTCCGGATCCGTATCCCCCTCCGTGGAAAACATCAGCACATTACTGAACCGGTCAAGCTCCAGCGCTTCCCGCAGTGCCTTTAATTCCTCCATCTCCATAATCGCACTCAGGGCTCCCATACCGACAGCACCCGACTCTCCGCT
>JAILBQ010000069.1 GCA_024680815.1 Lachnospiraceae bacterium
GATCCCTGTGATGTGAGACTTTTTGGAACATCATCCGGCGGAGGACAAGCGATGTCTCTCTGTGTATATATAAAGAGCATGTGCCCCGAGATCCCTCTTCCCGGAAAGTTGGTTCTTCAGTCTCCCGGATTACAGGTTCCACCCAGCGAGACACAGAAGATCGAAATGAACAGGCGAAGTTATCACGTGATATCGGATTTTATATTGATAATCTCATAGGATGGTGATATGACTCCAAGCCGGGACTGGTGATAGCCGTAGCCACCTGGAAGTGGGAACAGTTTCATGAGATGTACTTAAAGGCCATGCAGGATGAGACCTTACGGGTGGACGAAGGAGAAGAGAAGATGTTTTCAAAGACACTCCACCTGATGCTGGCGGCGGTCACAAGATATGTCGTGGGGCCTGTGTATATTCCGGAGAAAGGGTTTGACGCGATGGAAGAGCTGGAAACCATGAAGGAAATGTTGCTTGAAAGATACAGGAAAGTATAGGACTTAGAGCGGATTATAAGAGAGATTGAAAGCACTTCAAAAAATTCGTCACAGTTTGGGAGGAATTTTTTCAGGAAAACTATTGACAAGCAATAAGTAACGTGGTGATCGTTTGATGAATCATCTCAAATGAATTTCCTGGATAAGTGTAAAAATCCGCATATCATAAACAAAGAAAAGTGCATGAAAAAGTGCGAACCACGATTGATTTTTCTTCGGATTTGTGCTGTACTATGATTGCGATTGTGATTGGAGGGACGACAATGCTCCAAAGAAAGATTTACAAACGAATCGAAGCATTTTACAAAGGCAGGCCGAACAAAGCGCTGATGATCACAGGTGCTCGTCAGGTCGGCAAGTCCTTCATTGTGGAAGAATACTGTAAAACCCAATATGAGAGCTTCATCAAATTGGACTTTATTGAGAATCCTGAATATATCTCTGCCCTTGACGGAGCAGGGAGTACAGAGGAGATCCTTTTGCGTCTGTCCGCCTTGTTTGGCGATCAAATGATCCCGGGCAAGACGATGATCTTCTTTGACGAAGTACAGGAGTGCAAGAAGCTGATAACGCATATAAAATTCCTCGTGCAGGAGGGCAGCTACAATTACATTCTCAGCGGTTCCCTGCTGGGGACGGTTTTCCGTGACATCGCTTCCGCTCCGGTCGGATACATGGATATTGTCCAGATGTATCCCTTGGATTTTGAAGAGTTTGCGATTGCCAACGGCGTAGGGACGAATGTGCTCGATGCTCTGCGCAGATCGTTCGAAACAAAAACGCCCGTGGATTCCTTTATCCACGAGCGAATGATGCAGCTGTTTGAGTTGTATCTCATCGTAGGCGGAATGCCGGCAGCCGTTTCCACTTACCTGGAGACCAAGAATCTGCGACGCGTTGCTGATGAACAGAACGCAATTCTTAGGCTATACCGGCGTGACATCTCCAAATATGACTTGCAGGATCGGCTGTACCTGAACGAGATTTTTGACCTGATCCCCAGCGAGCTGAACGCGAAAAATAAACGATTCATTCTGAAAAACCTGAACGAGAAAGCCCGTTTCGATAAATACTATGACAGCTTCCTTTGGCTGAAAAATGCAGGCGTCGCACTTCCGGTAAACGTGGCGGACGAACCGAAGGTCCCGTTGCTTTTATCAAAATCGCAAAATCTGTTCAAGCTCTTTTCCAACGACGTCGGCCTGCTGGCTGCGCAATATGGAGGCGAGATTCAGATTCAGATATTGCAGCATGAGACGACCATCAATTTTGGTTCGATCTATGAGAATGTTGCTGCCGAGGAGCTGACCGCCCACGGTTATACGCTCTATTACTACAACAGCAAGAAGTTCGGAGAACTGGATTTTGTGATCGAGATCGGCGGAAAAGTATTGCCCATCGAGATCAAGTCCGGCAAGGATTATTACCGTCACAACGCCATGGACAACGTATTGAAACAACCGGATTACGGCATCGAAGAAGGATATGTTTTCTGCGGCGGCAACATCGAGCAGATAGACAAAATCACCTATTTCCCGATCTATATGCTTATGTTCCTGCAAAAGAAAGAGCTCCCGGAATCGCTGATCTATAAGCTGGATCTCAGTGGATTGCAGTAAAGAGCAGATCATTAACAAAACCTTCCTGGCCATGATGGATATGGAAGCAGCGAAAGAGGTGCGGCAGGTGATAATAGAACATATTTCGATGTATGTACAAGTTTTACCCTGAATCAAACGTTTCCCTGACAACAAATTGCTGAAGGAAAAGGCCGTTCACGCCTGGAAAAGCGCAAACGGCCCTTTAAGATATGTCGGTTTTAGTTGACGATGGCTTTGCCGCTGTCCTTTTCGAAAATGTGGAACTTTTCGGGGTTCATGGCAAATTCGGCTGTGGAGCCGGTGCGGGCCGTGGTGTCCGGCTTTACCCTGGCGGTCATGGTGCAGTCGGCGGAAAAGTCGAAATACAGGTAGACTTCCGCACCCATGAGCTCATATACATTGATCGTGGAGCGGAAACAGCAGTCAGGCGAAGGAGCGGTGTCCTGGGACAGATCCATGAGATCCTCGGGGCGTATGCCGACTGTCACGGTTTTGCCGGATATAGCAGCCACTGCATCCTTATGGCGGGCGCAGACCGGGAAGAGATGTTCCCCGGCTTTCAGCTTCGGGGCGCCACCGTCCACAGTCACCGTGGCATCGAAGAAATTCATCTGGGGGGAACCGATGAAGCCTGCTACAAAGATATTGCAGGGGTTCTTGTACAGGTTCTCCGGCGTATCCACCTGCTGGATCTGGCCGTCCTTCATGACGACGATGCGGGTTCCCAGGGTCATGGCCTCGGTCTGGTCATGGGTCACGTAAATAATTGTGGCGCCCAGCTTGTCATGGAGCTTCGCGATCTCCGTCCTCATCTGCACCCTGAGCTTCGCATCCAGGTTGGACAGCGGCTCGTCCATTAAGAAGACCCTGGGCTTACGTACGATGGCCCGCCCCATGGCAACTCTCTGCCTCTGGCCGCCGGAGAGCTCCTTGGGCTTCCTCTTTAACAGGTTCTCAAGTCCGAGTATCCTTGCAGCTTCATTTACAGCCTTGTCAATCTCGGGCTTTGGTATTTTTTTAAGCTTCAGCGCAAAGGCCATATTCTCATAGACTGTTTTATGGGGATAGAGGGCATAGCTCTGGAATACCATCGCAATATCCCTGTCCTTGGGGGCAACTTGATTCATTTCCTGCCCCTCAATGCTTAAGGTCCCCTCGGTGATATCCTCCAGACCTGCGATCATGCGCAGGGTGGTAGACTTGCCGCAGCCGGAGGGACCGACGAAGATGATGAATTCCTTATCCTGGATATCCAGATTAAAATCCTTCACGGCTTCAAAACCGTCCGGATAACGCTTATAAATGTTCTTAAGTGATAATTGTGCCATTTTTTTCTCCTATTATAAATGACTGCTCTTCAGGTCCGAATTTTCATGTGATCCTCATGCGCGGATGTCCTTTATGCCGGAGTCCGGCCGCAGGATCATTCCTTCACGCCGCCCAGGGTGACACCGGCTACGATGAACCTGGACAGCAGTATGTAGACTATGATGATAGGGACTATAGCTATGGTTATCAGCATATAGACCTTACCCATGTCGAACTTTAAGAAGTCTGCAGATCGGAGCGACGCGATCAGTATGGGCAGAGTCTTCTTGTCATTGCTGGATATGAGCAGGGCCGGCATGAAGTAGTTATTCCAGGCAGTAACAAAGGTGAAGATCGCCTGTACCGCGATGGCGGGCTTCATAAGGGGCAGGACTATGGAATTAAAGGTCCTGAATTCCCCGGAACCGTCCATGCGGGCCGCCTCCACGAGCTCCATCGGCAGGTTCGACTCCATATAGCTGTACATGAAATAGAAGACGGCCGGGGCCGCTATGGATGGGAGGAAAAGCGGGATCAGGCTGTCATCGAGCTTTACGCTCGTGATAAGATTTACGAAGCCCAGTGCCGAAACCTGTGTAGGCATGGTCATGATCAGAAGGATGAACACAAAAGCCGCCTTGCGGAAACGGAACCGGTAGGCATACAGCCCATAGGCCGTAAGAGCCGAAAAATAGGTGGCCAGTATCGCTGACAGGGTGGATACGATCAGGCTGTTCCAGATACCGGATAGCACCGGTATGTTCGCGTCATTTAAGACATTGGTCAGGTTCTGCCCAAATGACCCGCCGGGCAGGAAGGAGAAGCCCTTCTGTATCTCGAAATTGTTCCTGGTGGAATTAATAATCAGTATATAAAAGAAGAAAAGACAGAGGAAGGTAAGGAGTGCGAGAATTATGTAAACTAGAGCTTTCCGCACTTTTTCGGCAGTCTGGGAATGCATTATCTGCCTCCTTTCTTTTTGCCATGGTCGCTGTTCAGTGAGAAGTACACCACTATGCAGAGTATGGCGCAGATGATGAAGAGCACCACGGAAACAGCCCCGGCCATTCCATAGTTCTTGCTGAAAAGGTGGTTATTTAAGAACATGATCAGGGTGGTGGACATGCGGTCCGGGCTGCCCTCGCCGTTTGTCAGTATCTGCGGCACGTCGAACATCTGCAGCCCGCCAATCATGGAGGTTATGAACACATATACGAGGATGGGCCTGATCAGGGGCAGCGTCACCTCGAAGAATACCTGCCTGGGGGTGCAGCCGTCCAGCTCCGCCGCCTCAAACAGGGAGGGGTTTATACCCATGATGGCCGCCATGAGCAGGATCGTGGTGTTTCCGAACCACATGAGGAAGTTCATGAGGGCTATGAGGCCTCTGGAGCCCCAGACTGTGGAGAGAAAGCGGATGGGCTCTGTGGTGATCCCCGAGGATATAAGGAAGGAGTTCACAGGGCCGTTATCTGAAAACAGAGCGAAGAACAGCATCGAAAACGCGCTGGCCATGATGAGGTTCGGCATGTAGATAACAGTCTTAAAGAATCTCTGGCCCTTCAGCTTCAGCCTGATATCCGTGAACCAGGCGGCCAGAAGCAGGGATATCACGATCTGGGGGAGGAAGCCCGCGATCCAGAGGATCAGGGTATTCCCCAGATACTTAAGGAGGTCTGAATTAAAGAGCTCCACGAAATTCTGCAGCCCCACGAAATTCGGACCCACGACTTTTAGGCCGCTCCTGTAATATTCAAAGAAACTGTAATAGAAGGTTGAGACCAGCGGTATCAACTGGAATATCAGGAAAGCGATGAAGAATGGGGCAATGAAGATATATCCCCATTTGGAATAATCTACTGCTGCTTTGCTCTTTTTGGGTACAGCTTCTTTCATAAATTCCTCCTAATCATGCGGCTGTTCACCTGAAGTATGGCTTAACCCCGGGAGAGCCTGGGGATCCGGGTACATAATATAAGGAAACGCTTAATCAGCGTTTCCTTAAATTATATGCCCTGTCCCTTTAACCAGATTCAGGTTCAGTCTGTCATCACGGCCATTTGATGTCGGTGAGGTCAGGATATTTCTCCTTGGCGGAGGTGAAGAAATTCTTTTTTGCGGTTTCCATGTCCACGACTCCGTCGTAGTAATCCTTGAACGCTGTCTGAATGCTCTCATTGAGACCCTGGTCATAGGGGCCGGCGTTGCTCATATCAATGGTAGGAGCAACCTCGGAGAAGAGGGCTATGTGGTTCTGTCCCCCCAGGAAGTCGGATTTGAAATCAGATCCCGCGATCTCCTTCATGCCGGACATGGTATTGGTGTAATCCTGGGTGTCAAGGGTGATCTGCTTCATGATGTCTTTGTTGCAGGTGAGCTTCAGCATGATGTCCTTAACGGTTGCGGGGTTGTCGGTGCCGGTGGCGGCGCAGATCCAGGTGCCGCCCCAGTAGTAGGGCTGAGGTCCCTGGCATACCGCGTAATCCCCGTAGATGCCGTTTCCTGCCTCTGCCTTGCCGCCCTCTGCTTCGGGAGTCTCCAGGGAGTTTCCGAGAAGGGTGAAGTTGATGCCCCAGGTTGAATAGAAGAAGCCGAACACCTTGCCCTTGGGACCCTGGTCAGCTGCCCAGGCATCGTCCCAAAGCGTGGTCTTGTTGTTGTAGCCCTTGTCGGTATAGGTCTTTGTCTGGTCGATCCACTTTACGATGTTAGGGTCCACGACTATGGTGCTGCCGTCCACCCAGGGAGAGGAGACATTGTTGGAGAAGGTGCGGTAGGAATCGTCATAGCCTGAAAGCATCTTGTATCCCTTGGCCGCTGCCTGTTCTGCCACAGCATTGAATTTATCCCAGTCTGCAAGCGCTTTCTGCACTTCTGCGGGATCATCGGTTCCCAGAACGTCCTTGGCGATGGAACGCCTGTAAGCGAAAAGGCCCGGAGTCGCCTGCCAGGTGGTGCCCTTCTGTACACCGCCTATGGAGGCGATGTCCTTCGTATACTGGTACTGGTCCGAAAGGTCTGCTTCGGTAATGCCCAGATCGGCGATCGGCATGCTGTAGTCGGAATCCACATATTTGAGGGCATAGTCCGCTTCGATAAGGTAAATGTCGATCTTATCATCAGCCGCCGCGTTCTCCTGCCCTAAGAGCGCCTCGTCCAGCTTGTTCTGGTAATTGTTGTCCTTGTTGGGGTTGATGGTCCATTTTACTATAGTCCCGTCGTTTAATGTGGTTGTGGACTTGTCACTGGCCACTTCCTTGACTTCGGGATAATAGTCGTTGAAGCGTCCCTGGAATTCGTCATTCCAGCACCAGATATTGAGGACAGAACCCTCTGTACCGGAATTTGCAGAGGACGCGCCGCCTGCGCTTTCCTGGGCGCCGCCTGCGCTTTCCTGGGCGCTGCCTGAACTATCCTGGGCGCTGCCTGAACTATCCTGGGCGCTGCCGGCGCCGCCGGCGCCTCCGCAGGCCGCCAGTGAAAATGTCATGGCCGCCGCGGTAAGGAGACTCAAGCCTTTTGTAATCAGATTTTTTTTCATGGATTCCTCCCTTTCCTTATGTATTGGAACTATGCTCAAACCGGGGCAAAATTATTTTATTCCCCGGAAGTTACCGCTTTTACCGTGTTCCCCATGATCAGCCTGCCCTTTACGATGAGCTGCTCGGGGACGCAGTTCTCCCTGTCTTCTATGGTTTCGATGAGCTTCCCTGCGGAGAGCTTCCCTATATTTTCCGTATCCTGGTAATAGGTGGTGAGACTGGGGCGAAGGAAGCGTCCCATACGTATGCCGTCGTAGCCGGTGACGCTGACTTTGTCCGGTATGGAGAGCCCCAGCTTCTCAAGAATGGTGAGGCCGCCGAGATAGGAGAAGTCGTCAGGGTACATGATCGCCGTGGGTTTGTCTTTCAGCGCCATGAGCTTTTCCGTGGCATCCGCGCTTTTTTCCGCATCGTGGAAAGAACCGGTTACCACCATGGACTCCGGTACCGGAAGGCCCATTTCCCGGAAAGCCCTTCGGAAACCGTTGATCCGCTTTTTCGTGACCAGTGTATCCTCCCCGTGTATGAAAGCGATCCTGCGATGCCCTTTGTCCAGGAGATATCTTGTGAGCTGGTAACCGCCCTCTACATTGTCGGACAGCACCGAGCTGATCCCGTCGCAGGAGTAATCGATGGCCACCGTGGGGATATCGCTTTTTACCAATTCCTGTATATTTTCGGAATCGAAATCGGCGCAGGCTATGAGTATGCCGTCGCAGTTTTTGCGCTTCGCATGCTCCAGGAAAGAAGAGCGCCGGCCCCCGATATTCTGGCTTATGAAAGTAATGTCGTATCCAAGGCGCTCCAGTTCTTCCTTGGCCGAATTAAGAATGCCGGAAAAGTATTCATGGGTCAGCCCCCACCCGGCATTGTCCACAAAAACGATGCCTATATTATGTGAGATATTGGTCTTCAGCTGTCGGGCTGCGGTGTTGGGCTGGTAGTTCATCTTTTCGGCCATGAGCTTTATGCGTTCCGCGGTTTCAGGGTTGATGTCGCTGTATCCGTTCAGCGCCTTGCTGACCGTGGCCGGCGAAATATTCATTTTTTTTGAAATATCTTTGATGGTAACCATTGCCTTTGAATGAAACAGTCTCCTTTGCAGCGAATACGTTTTCGTAACTCCATTGTAGAACCCGAGGGATATTCCGTCAATAGTGCATAATTTACATGATATTTCGGCTTCATTTGTATATTTTCAACAAATACGCAGAAGAAATCGCTTCGCTTATTTACATTTCGATCTTAGATATGGTAGTATTTTATGCGAAAACGTATTCGATGGCCCGGCGGTTCGGCAGATTGGAAGATCAAGGCTGTGACACCTCCATGATCAGGGGGATGTTCACAGACCGACAGGTTTTTCCAGGACTGTATGAATGAAAGGATCCTGATCAAACGGAGGTGATTGAAGAGACTATGAGATACGGTTATTTCGATGATGATGCCAGGGAATATGTGATAAGCACCCCCAGGACTCCGCTGCCCTGGATCAATTACCTCGGAAGCGGCGACTTTTTCGGGCTTATCTCCAATACAGCCGGAGGGTACTGCTTTTATAAGGACGCCAAGCTCCTCCGGCTGACCCGCTACCGTTACAATAACTGCCCGTCGGACCAGGGGGGGAGGTATTATTACATTAAGGATGGGGACACTGTCTGGAACCCGGGCTGGCAGCCCACCCAGACGGAGCTGGATTCCTACAGGTGCAGGCACGGCCTGGGGTATTCTGTGTTTGAGAGCGAAAAAGACGGCATTTCCGCCTGTCTGACCGCATTCGTGCCGCTTGGGGACAGCTGTGAGCTGCATAAGCTTACGATAAAAAATAACAGTGACAGGGAAAGGGCGCTGGACATATTCAGTTTCGTGGAGTTCTGCCTCTGGAACGCCCAGGACGACATGTCCAATTTCCAGAGGAATTTTTCCACCGGCGAAGTGGAGGTGGAGGGGAGCGCCATTTACCATAAGACCGAGTACAGGGAGAGGAGGAATCATTTCTCTGTCTATTATGTCAATCATGATATAGAGGGTTTTGACACCCAGAGGGAGGCATTCACCGGGGCTTATGGGGGATTTGCCCATCCGGAGGCCGTATATAACGGTAAGAGTAATAACAGCGTCGCCCATGGCTGGGCCCCGGTGGGTTCCCACCATCTGAAGGCAGATATCGCATCCGGTGAATCGGTATCCTATATCTTCATACTCGGATATTGCGAAAATCCCGAAGACAGGAAGTTCATTTCCCCGAATGTAATCAATAAGGCCCCGGCCAGGGCGTTATTTGAAAAGTACAGGGACGTGGAGGATTTTGACAGGGCACTTAAGGAGCTGGAGGAGTACTGGGAGAAGCTCTTAAAAGTCTATCGCTTAAAGAGCGGGGATGAGAAACTGGACCGCCTGGTCAGCGTATGGAACCAGTACCAGTGCATGGTGACCTTCAATATGAGCAGGAGTGCGAGCTACTATGAGAGCGGTCTGGGCAGGGGCATGGGATTCAGGGATTCCTGCCAGGATCTTCTTGGGTTCGTGCACCTGATACCCGACAGGGCCAGGGAGCGTATCATCGACATAGCCAATACCCAGCTGGAGGACGGCAGCACATACCATCAGTACCAGCCGCTCACCAAAAAGGGAAATACGGATATCGGGGGCGGCTTCAATGACGATCCGCTCTGGCTCATCGCCGGGACTTACGCCTATCTCTGCGAGACGGGGGACTTCGGTATTTTGAAGGAGTCCTGTGCTTTTGACAGTGATTTCTCAAAAGCGGAGCCGTTGATGGAGCACTTAAGGAGGAGCTTCCGCTTCACAGCCACGCATCTCGGCCCCCATGGGCTGCCGTTGATAGGCAGGGCGGACTGGAACGACTGCCTCAATTTAAACTGCTTCTCAAAGGAGCCGGGGGAGAGCTTCCAGACCACGGGGCCCAGCGAGGGGCCTGTAGCCGAATCGGTCTTCATAGCGGGTATGTTTGTGCGCTACGGCAGGCAGTATGAGGAGATATGCCGGCATGAAGGACTGGATGAGGAAGCGGACAGGGTTGCCGCCCAGGCAGGCAGCATGGTGCATGCCATAGAGACAGCCGGATGGGACGGGGACTGGTTCCTGAGGGCCTATGACGCAGCCTCTAAGCCGGTGGGCAGTAAGGCATGTGAAGAGGGGCAGATCTTCATAGAGCCCCAGGGAATGTGCGTAATGGCCGGAGTGGGGCTTCATAACGGCATGGCTGAAAAGGCCTTAAAGAGCGTGGAGGAGAGGCTGGATACCAGGTATGGGATCGTACTTCTGCAGCCTGCCTACAGCACCTACCACCTGGAGCTTGGGGAAATATCGTCCTATCCTCCGGGATATAAGGAAAACGCCGGAATTTTCTGCCACAATAACCCATGGATAGCCTGCGCCGAAACGGTTGTCGGCCATGGCGACAGGGCATTCGAGGTATTTAAGAAAACCTGTCCCGTTTATCTGGAGGACATAAGCGACATACACCGTACCGAGCCCTATGCCTACTGCCAGATGGTAGCGGGGAAGGACGCCCCCACCTTTGGGGAGGGAAAAAACTCCTGGCTCACCGGCACGGCGGCCTGGACTTTCTCCTGCATGAGCCAGTTCATACTTGGGATAAAGCCTTTGTTTGATTCGCTTCTGGTAGATCCCTGCATTCCAAGGACCATGAAGGGCTATAGGGCGGACCGCATTTTCAGGGGTGTTACCTTCCATATAGAGGTGGATAATTCTGCGGGTATAGAAAAGGGAGTGAAGGAAGTGTTTGTGGACGGCCATGCCGTAAACGGGAACCGGATCCCCATTCCCGCCGGGAAGAATAAATGTGAAGTCAGGGTAATCATGGGATAACAGGCAGCCCGGGCAAGGCACACATGAACGGTGCCAAAGCATGGCACATGCATGTTTTGCGGTATGTGTGATCCGAACGCTGCATTGAGAATATAAGGGAGGCAGACATGGGTTTTTCAGAAAATTTCAAGTGGGGCGTGGCCAGCGCTTCCTATCAGATCGAGGGGGGCTGGAATGAGGATGGTAAGTCTCCGTCCATATGGGACAGCTTTTCCCATAAACCCGGGGCCGTCTACGAGGGGCAGAACGGGGACATTGCCGCAGATGCCTATCATCTCTATGAAAAGGATCTGGACATCATGCAGGAGATGGGCATAAAGAATTACCGCCTGAGCCTGTCCTGGCCCAGGATCATTCCGGAGGCGGACAGGAAGGTGAACGGGGCGGGACTCGCATACTATGATAAAGTGGTGGATGGCTGCCTGAAGCGGGGCATAGAGCCCTGGCTCACGCTATACCACTGGGATCTGCCGCAGAGACTGGAGGATAAGGGAGGCTGGAGAAACAGGGAGACGGTGGATGAGTTCGCCGTATATGCCGAAGCAGTGGGGCGCCACTTCAAGGGCAGGGTAAAGAACTTTTTCACGCTGAACGAGCCCCAGTGTATTGCGGGACTGGGCTATGCCACAGGGGAATATGCCCCGGGGCTTAAATTGAAGCCCGAGGAGGTATTCACGGTATGGCACCATTTGATGCTTGCCCATGGCGTCGGATATGATGCCCTGAGAAAGGAAGTGCCGGAGGCAAGAATATCTCTTGCGTCCACCGGAAAACTTGGATACCTGAAGGAGCTTTCCGGGGATATTCCGGAGGGACTGAAGGAGTACAGCTTCCGAACCACCGACAGGGATGGAAACGGGTGGTTCTTTAACCATCAATGGGTTTTTGACCCGGTCTGCCGGGGCCATTACCCCGATGATCCCGGTTCCCCGTGGGCAAAGGCGGCTGCCGCCGTCCCTCAGTCAGATCTTGATATCATAGCTAAAAAGCCGGATTTCATCAGCTTAAATATCTACAACGGGCATGAGATCGTGATGGACGGCAGCGGACACGCGGGGGAAGCCGTACGCTATAACGGATTCCCGCGCACCGCCATAGGCTGGCCCATAACCCCTGAGGTGATGTACTGGGGCACCCGGCAGATATATGACCGCTACGGCCTGCCCATCGTGATCTCTGAGGATGGGATCAGCTGTACGGACGTCATAAGCCTGGACGGAAAGGTGCATGACCCTAACCGCATTGATTTCCTCCACAGGTATTTATCGGCACTGAAAAGGGCTGCTGAGGACGGAGTTCCCGTGGAGGGCTACCTGCAGTGGAGCTTTACCGACAATTTCGAGTGGTCCAAGGGATACAGCGAGCGCTTTGGTTTAATCTACGTGGATTACAGGGACTGCAGCCGAATCCCCAAGGATTCGGCGGAATGGTATGCCGAGGTCGTGAGGACGAACGGGGAGAACCTGTAAGACAGCAAAATTTTCCACCTGTGCGGTTGAATACGCCTTTGTTATGCGGCAATCTTCTCAAATTCACACCTAGAAATGGGAGCAAAACGAAGACGGCGATTCTTAAACCAATCTTCTCTCTCTCCGTTGCGGCTGATAGCTTCGATTACTGCGAGAGCGTGGCTTCCTGAAAATGACCAGCTCATTCCATTATGTTTCTGCCGTGTGGCTACCACAAGGTCGTTTGCTTTTTCTGCGGGATTACTTGAATTACGATAACCAAGCAATGAACGGAGCGCATAGCAACAGAAATAGGGCTTCCTGCGATTGAGGTAATCTAGTGCCTCTTCCAGTTTCTGTGAGTTCTTGATGTTCGAATCATCAAGGCTGTGAAGGTAATCAATTGCGTCCGACACATTACCAACCCACAGGATTGAATCCAGGTGTTTTCTGATCTCATGCGTTTATCTTTGGAGCCTTTTAGAGCCATGCTGAGCAGCTCAGTCATCCTCTTTTCCAAATGGTACCAGTCAAGGATGTGCTTATGGGGGCAGAACGAAAAGTATACTTCGATGCCTTTACGAATGTTCTGTGCCCCATCTGAGAAAAAGTACAGGCTCCTGTTTTCAAGAAGGTGATTATTCAGCAAATATGCGAGCAGTAAGCGAAATGCTTTGCCCATTCCAACGGCTGTAATGATATACACGCCTTCTTTCGACTGTATGTGAATGACTGTGTTTTCAACGACCTTTCCTGTTTTATTGCCGCCATCCTTCCGGTTATCCTTTTGGTGGCGGACACCTACATCATCGATGGAAACATAGACACAATCATTCGGGAAGAGTTCTGTGTCATGGATCATGTTCCTACTCCTGATTTTCATGCATTTGTCGCGGCCTTTATTGTAATCATGTACTGTTTTGGAAATCTCCTGTTTTCTGTCGGATGTTTCTTTAAGGACGGCAGGAGCCGTTATGCTTTCCGGAATTGCTGAAGCATCAGTAGGCTGACCGTTTTCCGGATTAAATCCGTTATCGTTAAGTATGGCCCTGCATTTAAGATCCAGCGCCCTGCTTATATCATTGCCGACAGATTCTACACGGTCGTTGACAGTGCGGAGACGTAACCGCTCTTCTCCATCACGGCGGTATATATTGTTTATAATATCAGTAGTCCTACGGTAACTCATGGAGAAACACATATCCAGAAGGACATTGTGAATTGTCAGACTAAGGATCCGTTCCTTAGGTTTTAGCTCAGAGGAAAAGTCGCCATTAACAGTACAGCATACCCTTCCTATGGGTGCATCTATTTCGGTTGTCCTTTCGGCTCCGTACTGCGGTTTTTTTTAGAGACCTCTTCCATATAGTTCTCTGCAAGGGCTTTGACAGCTTTGTCTCTTGCGGAAACAAGGCTGTTTTCAAGGGCATCAAAGTCCCTTAGGAAACCGTCACGGGTAGAATTATCAAAATCCTCTGGGAGGGGGATTGTGCCATCACCAGAAGCAACTCCTTCGATCACACGCCCATCGGGCATGGTGATACGTGCTGTTATTTCGACCTTAGGACTCTTTTTTTCCATGACTGTGATTGGAGCCGTCAGTACTATGAGATTTCTTTTCTAACCTACGGACTTCATTCTCAAAGATCTCGGAAGGTTCACCTTCGTTGAAAGCGGCCTTAAGGTATGGCAATCTGTCGGAAGAGATGAATCCGAAGGAATACTTGATATTATGAACGGACTTGCCTTCTTTTCGCTTGGATTCAACAAGACTGCAATAGTATCCGTCCTTCTTACCCCGGTTATCCGGGACTGCATGTATGAACACGACCCCGCCTCCTTTCTAACCCACATTATAGCAAAAAGCGGTATATTAAGGAAGCGTTTATATAAATCTACTAACCTACAATTTGACAGAATCTTGTATTATTGCGGTATCGTCAACCGCACAGGTGGAAACTTTTTGCCACAATATCCGTCCTTTTGCCACAATTCTGTTGATAATTCCCGGGTTTTGGGTATGATAGAGTAAATATACTCACGAACGAAACGGTTTTCCGTACCGTCCGTGAGCAGCGCCGCACAGTATAAAAATGATCTCCCCGCGGCCATAAACGCGGGTGGTTCGTATTATTCCATATGGGGAGCATTGCCTGATCCTGCCGCTGTGCCAGGATCGGAAAGATCATGGAAGGAGGATTAAACATGGAGGAAAGGAAAGGGATAGTTAAGAATGCTGTGAGATTCCTGTCAGCCCTGGCTGTGTGCGGGGCGCTGTGGGGGCTGATGCCGGGGGCTGCCCGGGCGGATGGGCCCACGATGATCACCTCGAGTACGAAAGAGTGGTCAGGGGAGATAGTCAATTTAGCGGGAATCGATGTAACAATCGAAGGCGATGTTCAGGTCGATGGCGATACGGCGATCCGCTTAACGGATGATTCGGTCGGCGGCAGTGTGAGAGTAACAGTCTCAGGAGCAGTTGATGCCGCAGATGGCGCGACGCTGACCCTGGGCGAAGGAGTGACTCTTAAGGCCGCAGGTATGAATATTGGTAATGCTGGGAGCGGCACCCTGACGGTGGAGGGCCCCGGCACGCTGAATGTGGATGATGGTACGATATGCGGAAACGTCATCTTAAAGGGCGCTACGGTTGTGGTCAAAGAAGGTGGTGGAACGCTTGATGCAGATGTTCCGGATGCTGATAAGCAGGGCGTGAAGGGAGACGTGACCGTAGACAGCGGAAGGGTAAGCATCACCGGCGGCAGAGGAACGTATAATGATAATACCGGGATTGGCGGCCCGGGGATCAAGGGAAATCTTACGGTCTATGGAGGAGAGGTGGACGTCGCCGGCGGCGCGCTTCCAAGTGATTCTTCGCTTACGGGTCCCGGCGGAAACGGGGTTGCCGGAAACGTCACCTTCAAGGGCGGCAAGCTGACGATCACCGGGGGTGCCGGTAAAGGCGAAGGACAAGCCGACGGGATCGCCATCGCAGAGAGCGGAAAGCTGACGAATGACTTTGCCGGAAGGGGCTGGACGGATATCGCGGGTACCGGGGCAGGAACGGAGATTGGGACCGGTACGAATCAGGATCTGGAATCCAACTATGAAAAAGTGGAGTTTCAGTCGCCAAAGCATGCGATCACGGTTTCCGAATCGGCGAAGGGCAGGGTGACGCTTTCGAATTCTGCGGGCGAGTGCGTTGGCGTCTATGTGACCCTTACGGCTGTGCCGGATAACGACTGCAAGCTCGCCGGGCTGACCGTGACTGCGGCGGATGGAACGGACGTGCCCATAAGGGACGGCTCTGAATGGAACACGAACACCTATGTTTTCACAATGCCGGATCAGGCCGTCACCGTGGCCGCCAGCTTCAAAGAAAATAATAGTTTTTTGGGCAGCGGCACGTCGGATGACCCCTATCAGATCTGGGACCAGGCGGACTGGCAGCTCCTGGCGGATAAGGTGAGGAATGGCAATGAATTTGAAACACTGAAACCATAATTTTAACGTATATAGGAATTGGCTAAATCAGACGTTTAAATCCAACCCGCATGACTACTGGTTGCGAAAAACCCTTGATTTTACACGGAAAACCCCATATTTAGGACTGATTTCTCTTGATTTAGCGACTGATTTGATGTATACTTATTACGTGAATAACGTATATATGAGGTACATCAAATGAGCA
>JAILBQ010000071.1 GCA_024680815.1 Lachnospiraceae bacterium
TATTGATACTTGGTCAGAAAATGAATTTGAGCTCAATAAGACCTATGCTTTTGATACGGTAGCATTTTCCTCTTGGCTTACAGAATTACGAGAAGCCATTTTAGAAGACACACTTAAAAAGATAGAATCGGAAAATTGAACAATTCCAGTTTACACAAATAACCTCTATCCCATTGTGAGATAGAGGTTCTCTTTTTAGTCTGAAAGTCTGCCAGGATACATGATTGAGAGTTCGCCACGAACCTTTCCCCAATTTCTGATTGGCATAGTCCATTTCTTAGTAGCCTCAAAAGTTGCTAGGTATAAAGCCTTCATCAGCGCCTGAGAACTTGGAAAAACACTTCGCTGCTTGTCACTATAAATATCATTATATTGTATTTATAGTGTCAAGTAACGCTCACGCGAAGCGCGACTTTCATCGCGAAATCACCGTTGCGATTCAGCGGACTGGCAGGCCGCTGAATTGTAACAATTCGCCACCCAAGCTCCCATGCGCCCAGCAATTTTGCGCTAAAATTCCGGTTATCTCCATTTATCTCAAAAAAATGCGTTATAATTGGAGAAAAATGATTAAAAACGGCAAAAATCTCCAAATATAAAGCAAATATTGCCGATAATTGGAGGTAGCGATATAATGCATCAGAAAGGAAAATCAAGCTTATGTCTGAACCGAGAATTCTTATGGCGCTGGATCTGGGCACCACCAGCAACCGCTGTATACTTTTCAACAAAGCGGGGGAGATCGTCTCTCTTACTCAGAAGGAATTTACCCAGTTTTTTCCGAAGCCCGGCTGGGTGGAGCATGACGCCGAGGAGATCTATTCCACGATCTTAGGCTGCGCTGTGGAGGCTATGGCCCGGGCAGGGGTCTACGCCTCCGACATCGTCTCGCTCGGGATAACGAACCAGCGGGAGACCACGGTGGTGTGGGATAAGACCACCGGTACGCCGATCTGCCCGGCAATCGTCTGGCAGTGCAGAAGGACAGCGGAATACGCGGACAGCCTCAGGGAAAAGGGGCTTACGGAAACGATCCGTGAAAAGACCGGGCTCATGATCGATGCCTATTTTTCCGCCACCAAATTAAAATGGATTCTTGACAATGTACCTGGAGCAAGGAAGAGAGCGGAGGCGGGAGAACTTCTTTTCGGTACGGTGGAGACCTGGGTCATCTGGAAGCTCACCGGAGGAAAGGTACATGTGAGCGACCGGACAAACGCTTCCCGCACGATGCTTTATAATATCAGCTCTCTTGAATGGGACGAAGAGCTCCTTAAGGAGCTTGACATACCGAAGAATATGCTTCCCGAGGTAAAAAGCTCGGCGGAGCGCTACGGAGAAACCGACCCCAGGCTCTTCGGCGGGCCGATCCCGATCTCCGGCGCGGCAGGGGACCAGCAGGCCGCCCTCTTCGGTCAGTCCTGTTTTGAAGAGGGGGAAGCAAAGAGCACCTACGGAACTGGGTGCTTTATGCTGATGAATACGGGGGAAAAACAGATCCGTTCGGAAAACGGGCTTTTAACCACGATAGCCTGGAGCGAGGGCGGAAAAACGCTGTATGCTCTGGAGGGCTCCGTTTTTGTGGCGGGAGCCGCGATCCAATGGCTCCGCGATGAACTTAAGCTGATAGGGAGCGCCGCGGAAACCGAAGAGCTGGCCAGGAGTGTGGAAGATACGGCGGGGGCTTATGTGGTTCCGGCCTTTACGGGACTGGGAGCACCCTTCTGGGATCAGTATGCCAGAGGAGCGATCCTGGGGCTCACAAGAGGAGTCAACCGCGCCCACATCGTCCGCGCGACCCTGGAATCCCTTGCCTTCCAGACCTTCGATGTTTTAAGTGCGATGGAAAAGGACAGCGGTCTTTCCCTGAAGGCGCTGAAGGTCGACGGAGGAGCCAGTGCCAACGATTTTCTTATGCAGTTCCAGGCGGATGTCATAAACGCTCCGGTGATCCGGCCGCCCTCAATAGAGACCACGGCCCTGGGAGCCGCGTATCTTGCGGGACTGGGGGAAGGATTTTATGCGTCAAAGGAAGACATACTGAAGAACCGCCGGCCCGGGACGGTCTTTGAACCCTCCATGGCCGGAGATATCAGACAGGAAAAGCTTTCCGGCTGGCACCGTGCGGTGGAGCGCACCAGAGGGTGGGCATCATAGGGGCACTAAAGCTTCGCTATGATTGTCTTATGAAGATGGATGAAGAATGTCAGCGACGCGATGAGCGAGGCGACCTCGGAGATAAGGAAGGCCCACCAGACGTTCTGGACCGAGCCGGTCTGGGCTAAAAGCCAGGCCGCGGGAATAAGGACAACCAGCTGACGGCTCACCGAAACTATAAGGGAAAAGATACTTTTGGAAAAGGCCTGGAACACGGAGCCCATGGCGATGCAGGCACCGGCGATGGGAAAATGGAAGGCGATGGTCCGAAGGGCCGGAACCCCGATCTCCTTCATCGCGTCCGAGGCATCGAATAAGTCCAGAAGGCGGTCAGGGAAGGCCATAAAGCAGACCATACCCACCAGCATTATGGACACCGCGAGGATTATGGAAAAGCGGAGCGCTTCCTCTATGCGCTCCTTTTTTTTTGCGCCGTAATTATAGGCTAATACCGGGATAAGCCCGTTATTAAGACCGAAAAGAGGCATGAAGAAAAAGCTCTGGAGCTTGAAATACGCCCCGAAGACCGCGGCGGCGGTGGTGGAAAAGGCAATGAGGATCTTGTTCATAAGATAGGTCATGACCGACCCTATGGACATCATAAGGATAGAGGGGACGCCCACCAGGTAGATCTGTTTTATTATCGCGCCATCCGGCTTAAAAATCGAGCGGAAGGAAAGCCGGATCTCGGTGTTGAATTTTATATTGAAAAAGATGCCCAGGATCGCGGCTACGATCTGACCGAGAACAGTGGCCCAGGCGGCGCCCGCCACTCCGAGACGGGGAAAGCCTGCGAGCCCGAAGATCAGGATCGGGTCGAAGATTATATTGATAACGGCACCGGTCAACTGGGAGATCATGCTGTATATGGTTTTTCCGGTGGACTGCAGGAGCCGCTCCAGCATCATCTGGAAGAGCATTCCGAAGGAGAAGAGACAGACTATCGAAAGATAGGTGGTGCCGTAGCCGATGATCTCCGCATTGTCGGTCTGGGAGCGGATAAAGCCTTCGGCCGCCGTAAGGCCGATGATGAGGAAAAGGAGATAGCTGAAGAAGGTCAGAAAGAGCCCCATGTTCGCGGCTTTGTCGGAGCGGTCGAATTTCTTCTCTCCGAGAGCCTTCGATAAAAGAGCGTTCACACCGACAGAGGTTCCTCCACCGAAGGAGATCATAAGGGTCTGCATCGGAAAGGCGAGAGTCACCGCGGTAAGAGCATTTTCGCTTATCCGTGACACGAAAATGCTGTCGACTATATTGTAAAGAGCCTGCACAAGCATGGAAATCATCATCGGGAGAGAGAGGGCTATGATAAGGCGTTTGACCGGCATCACTCCCATTTTGTTTTCCGCACGAGCTTCGGACATGATTATTCCTTTCGTTATGATTTCTGAACCCTCATTATATGAAGAGATTTTTTTATAGTCAATACAATTTTCCTCCGGAAAAAAATTGCCACGCTCCGAGTTGGTTCGTATAATTTATTGAAGATCAAATTTCTATTTAAAAGGGAGTAAAAAAATGAACGATAACAACATCAATCCGGAAATGAATATTTTAAAGCTTGACGACGACGATCTTGACAAGGTATCGGGAGGCAAATCACACCAATATTCTGTGGTAAACACGGGTATAGTACCTGTTTACGAAAAACCGACGGTTAAAGAGAACTACCTGGCAGGCACCGTCTGTCCGAACAGTGTTATAATTGCATACGAACATGATTTAAAATGGTTGAAGGTTCCGTACTCGCAAAATACGAACAAGCTTTATATTACAGACATAAAAAAACTCCCGAATTATTTTTATATAGAGGCACGATACCTGTCGCGGATAGAAATGTAAGTCTGTATCCTTACGATTCTGCCCGCGACCGGCAGGTCGCGGAAGCCCGTGCGGCTTTGAGCACTACGTTCAAAGAAATCCGCTGTGTGTCCCGGTAAAACAGGGGGGAGCATCTAAGCTCCCCCCGTTGATTACTTATTAAGCATCATGTCAGCCAAATCTGACATCATGTTTTCTCTGTTACACAGTAAAATCAAATCTTGCGCCCTGGGCGGCTGCGTTGGAATACCCCACCTTATCCCAGGAAACCTCTTCAATGGCTTTTAAAAGGCCTTCAACGGAGTCGGATTTGACGGTAGTGGTCTTGACCGGCTCGTAGGGCTTCGGTCCTCTCGGACCCTTAAGCTTCTCCTCGGCCGCTTTTTCCTCGGCCTTCTTTTCCTCTTCCTTCTTCTCCTTGGCCTTCTTCTCCAGATTCTTTTCGATCCGTTCCTTCTGGGCGGCAGTGGCCTTGGAAAGCTCTGCAAAATAGGAAACCGTTCCGTCGGAGGAAATGCTGATGCCGATCCGGTCGACCTGCTTTCCGTTCTCGCTTCCGGCCTTGTTCAGCTCTTCCTTTACCTCATCCAGCTTCGCGGTGGAATCCTCTATGATCCCGATATATTTATTTTTGGTCTCCTCGTCCGCAGCCATCTTCTCCAGAAGCTCCGGCTCGATAAGGACGCTGTATTCCTTTGTTCCCCGGCTTAAGATCTCCTGCGCCTCTTCGTCGCCGGAATAGTTGGCAACCATGAAATCGATATTGCCGTATTTCTGCTTAAGCTCCTCCAGAAGGGATTTCGCGGCATCGGAAAGCTCAGGGGTCTCTATCTCCGAAGCCTTTTTGGCGGACACCGCCATCTTATCGGCCTCAGTCTTAACAGCTCCCTGATTTTTTGCTGCGTCGGGTCTTTCGCCGGGAACCTTTGCTCCCTTCGGACCTCCCGGAAAATCCTTTAACGTTGTTTTGAAAAACTGATCCTGATACGAACCGAAACCATCAACTTTACCCATAATTTTCCTCCTTGAAAAACTACAACTCCTTTTCACCGGTTTCTGAAAATGATATCGGTCGATCCA
>JAILBQ010000078.1 GCA_024680815.1 Lachnospiraceae bacterium
TATACCGCAATCCATATATCTCATGGATGATACGATAAGAGCAAACGTGGCCTTTGGGGTGGATTTGAAGGATATTGACGACGAAAAGGTCTGGAGAGCATTGAAAGAGGCGCAGTTGGATGAATTTATCCGGGATCAAAGTGAAGGCTTGGATACAGTGATCGGAGACCGCGGGGTCAAACTTTCCGGAGGCCAGCGGCAGCGTATCGGAATTGCCCGGGCGCTTTACCGGGATCCGGAGATTCTGATCCTTGACGAAGCCACTTCCGCACTTGATACCGAGACGGAAACGGCAGTTATGGAAGCGATTGACAGTCTCTCCGGCACCAAGACCATGATTATCATCGCGCACCGCCTTACGACGATCCGCAACTGTGATGTGATCTATGAGGTGAAGGACGGGACGATCACGAAAAGGGATAAAAAAGAAGTGCTGGGGTAAACCGATGCGTAGAGAATTGACCATTCAGGAAATTCAAACGGTTTCTCTGGAAATATTAAAACGTGTAGCAGATCTTTGTGAGGAGCTTCAACTCCGTTATTATCTGGTATTTGGAACCCTGATAGGCGCCATTCGTCATCATGGATATATTCCCTGGGACGATGATGTGGATATCATGATGCCTCGTCCCGATCATGATAAACTTATGGAACACTTATCTGAGCATCCCCTGCCCGGATTGACGGTTTTTAATCGTCGAACCTGCCGGGATTATCCTTATATGCTTACTAGGATTTCAGATGATGGATATATCCTTGAAATGGAAAATGAAGAATCTGTCGGCATGGGGATATTTATTGATGTGTATCCTTTCGACGGTCTCGGAAATACGAGAGAGGAAGCGGTTCCGTTTGGTCTGAAGGGGGATTACCTTTCTTCTCTTTGCTATCAGGCGACCAGGAAGCATTTTGCTATGGAAACAACAACATCGGTATTTCGAAAAATTATTAAATTTCCGGTATTTTTGATTTCCAGAATGATAGGGAAGGATTTTTTCCAGAACCGGCTTGAGCTGTTGGCGGGGACCAGGGATTATGAAACCAGTGAATATGTAGGCTGTGTTACCTGGCTTACCTGGGGGGAAAAGGAGATGTTTCTCAGAAAATGGTTCGATGAATCAATCCTTGTCCCTTTTGAAAAATATGAGTTCAGGGTGCCAAAATGTTATGATGAGGTTCTCAGGCATGAATACGGGGATTATATGCAGCTGCCACCGGAAAAGGACAGGATAGGACATCATTATTATAAGGCGTTTAGTAAAGGACGGGACGATCACGAAAAGAGATAAAAAAGAAGTGCTGGGGTAAACTGATGGGCATATACTTAAACCCGGGAAATGAAAACTTCAAAAGCATGTCTTCGGCCGAAATATACGTTGATAAGTCGATGATGATAGCAGTCATCAATGATTTTATGGATAAGGACAATAAGTATGTCTGCCTGTCCCGTCCCAGGAGATTTGGGAAGACGATGGCAGGCGATATGCTTTCCGCATATTATTCAAAGGGCTGCGATTCAAAAGAGCTTTTCAGGGATCGGAAGATATCGTCTGCGCCGGGCTATATAGACAAACTGAATCGCTACAATGTCATCAAGATTGATGTGAACAGCGAATACCAGAATGTCACAGACATAAAAAAACTGATAAAGACCCTGACCGGAGATATCAGGAACGAAATGAAAGAGGCCTTTCCGGAGATATCTTTCGGAGAGGATGATTCCGTTGCCAGGTGTATACAAAAGGTGTATGCAAAAACGGGCGAGACCTTTGTCGTCATCATGGACGAATACGACGTCCTTGTCTGGGAACAGGTAAGCCGGGAGCTTTTTGATGAGTATCTGAGCTTTCTGAACGGATTATTTAAAAGTGCCACCCTGCGCCCGGCCATTTCTCTTGCCTATCTTACCGGGATTTTACCGATCGTCAGGGATAAGATCCAGAGCAAGCTCAATAATTTCAGGGAATATACGATCCTGGATTCGCTGGAGCTTGCGCAATTTGTGGGCTTCACGGATGATGAGGTCAGGGGGTTGTGCAATGAGTACGGAGTGGACTACGAGGAATGCAGGCGGTGGTACGACGGTTACACTCAGAGGGGAATTGAAATATATAATCCGGAATCTGTCGTGATGTGCATCAGAGAAGGGTTTTTTGATAATTACTGGGGCAGGACTTCGTCATACGAGGTAATCTCTGACCGGCTTCAGCAGAATCTTGAGGGGACGCGGGATGATGTGGTGCGTATGCTTGCCGGAGAGAGTGTAGATGTTAATGTGACAAGGTATATGAATACGCTGGATTCGTTCAGGACGAAAAGCGACATCTTTACGTATCTGATTCATGTGGGGTATCTTGCTTATAACAGGGAGGACAAAACCTGCCGGATCCCGAACGGAGAGCTGAGACAGGAGTGGTTTAACGCCATAGAAGCGGAAGAGGAGTACAGTGTCACAAACCGGATCATCCAGTCTTCAAAGGAACTCCTGAAGGAGACGCTTTCAGGCAATGAGACGGCTGTTGCGGAGGCGCTGAACCGAAGCCACATCCATGTATCCGGCAATCGTTCCTACAACAATGAGGATGTTCTGCAAAGCGCTATATATCTGGCATATATCTATGCTCTGAATGAATATAATTGTTACAGGGAGCTGACAACAGGAAAAGGCTTTGCGGATGTGGTATATGTACCGGTGCATCCTGAAAAACCGGCGCTGATTATAGAGCTTAAGCATAATAAAACCCCGGAAAGCGCAATACAGCAGATCCGTGAAAAGAGATATTTTGATTCCCTGGCGCAGTATCAGGGGAAGCTGCTTTTTGTGGGGATCAGTTACGATGAAAAAACAAAGTCCCATGAGTGCAGAATAGAGAATTTTTAAAGTCGGGGGTCTTAAAACGCAAATTGCTCCGGGCAAATTCCTCAAATCACTCGGACAAAATGCCGCAAATTGCTTGATTTGTTTTGGCGTGTAGCGTAAAATCCGCATTGATGGGGGAATTAGTGATGAATTACAGAAAAAGGGTTGCAGATTACATTCTTGCGGAAAAGTTGGAATCATTTGGAGCGACATTAATAACCGGACCGAAGGAATGTGGAAAAACGACTACGGCAAAGCAGAAAGCGGCAAGTATTATTGAGTTCCAGGACGAGGATAAGAGAGATGATTATCTATCCGTAGCAAATTCGCAGCCGTCAAGACTTTTAATTGGTGATAATCCACGACTGATTGATGAGTGGCAGGATGCGCCTAAGATATGGGGTGCTGTAAGGAAATCCGTAGATGACCGTCAGGAGGTTGGACTGTATATTCTTACAGGTTCCACATCCCGGACAGTTGATACCCCGCATACCGGAACCGGTCGGATATCTACAATGAAGATGTATCCGATGAGTTTGTTTGAAAGCGGTGAATCAAATGGAACGGTATCGCTCAGAAATCTTTTTGACCATCCGGATCAGTTTGAGGGTTGCGAATCCAACCTGGATGTAGATGGTATCATCTATGCCTTATGTAGAGGTGGATGGCCCGGTGTTTTTAAAATTCATTCAGAAAAGGCGAAACTGAACGTAAGCAAGGATCTGTTTGAGCAGATTGTAAACAAGGATATTTCTAATGTTGACGCAACAAAACGAAGACCGGTTTGGGGGGAAACAATACTAAAGTCCTATGCCAGGAATATATGTACATTAGCAGATACAAAAACGGTATTTAAGGACGTAGTGGCAACTACAGATATATCGGAATCCACGTTTTTTGAGTATTTATCTGCTCTTGAAAAACTGTACATTATTGAGGATATTGAGGCGTGGTGTCCGGCTATAAGATCCAGGACGGCAATTAGGGCATCGAAAAAGAAAAATCTCATAGATCCCTCTATTGCTGTTGCAGCAATGAATTTGACGCCTGAGTATTTTAATACAGACTTTAAGACACTTGGTTTTCTCTTTGAATCACTTGTATTTAGAGATCTGAGGGTATATTCTTCGCTTATTGGCGGGAAGATGTCATATTATCACGACAGATATGGTTTGGAAGCTGATGCTGTTCTTCACATTGGAGACGGAAGATATGCAATCATAGAGATAAAGCTTGGGTCAAATGAAGTTGATTACGGCGCAAAGCATCTTGTAAAAATGGAGAATTTGATAAAAAAATACAACGAGGAGGAACCACAGGTTCCCATACGGTTGCCGGATTTAAAATTGGTAATCACAGGTACTGAATATGGATACAGACGGGATGATGGCGTGCTTGTAATTCCTTTGGCATGTCTGAAGCCTTAGCGGTTTTGGGAAGCGACATTATTTATAATCCAATCCCTTGTCAAACTCCGGGAATTGATAAGATTCAAATTATATGTGATACTTTAGAGGTTGATCCATTTACAACCCACAAAAAGGAGGACCCACACCATGAAATTCTACAAATGCGAGCATTGCGGCAACATCATCACCAAGCTTAACGACTCCGGGGTGCCGGTGGTCTGCTGCGGGGAGGCGATGAAGGAGCTGATTCCGGGCTCCAGCGACGGGGCGCACGAGAAGCATGTGCCTGTTGTGTCAACACAGGGAAATATTGTTAAGGTGCAGATCGGGGAGGCGGAGCATCCGATGCTGGAGGCCCACTATATCCAGTTCATCGCGCTGGAAACGACCGGCGGTTTTCAGATCAGATACCTGAAGCCCGGAGATAAGCCTGCTGCTGAGTTTGTTTTGGCTGAAGGGGAAACTGTTGTGGCCACTTACGAATACTGCAATCTCCACGGGCTGTGGGTCGCGCAGTGAAGCATATTATGATTAGGTCGCCAAAAGTACTGTTTCATTGTTTTGATACAACGAATTGCTCCGTTCCTGCGGAACTTTCGCAATTCGAAGTTCGCTTCGCGAACTTTAAACACATCGGAATCCGCTAATTTGCTGCGCAAATTGCTACTTCCTCGTGTTTGGTGACGCCCAAAGTCAAATGGCTTATCGAGCCAGCTCGAACGCCATTTGGACTTTTGGCGTTTGTATCATGTTATTGCTATGAGGGTTTTGCAGTAATGAAACAGGTGGTTGATGTATGGGAAGAGAAGAAACAATAAGAAAGCTTAAAGAAATATGTGGACAATACGCAGATATACTGGGTATCGTCATTTTGTTTGGTTCATATTCCCGTGATGATGCCGACCGGAATTCGGATATCGATCTTTACATAGAACCTAGAGATGTAAACATGACATCTGCAAAGTTTGGTTCAAATAAGCGATATAAGGAGTTTAAATACACATTATATGACTCTTTTCCGATGGAGTTTGATCTTCTTGCTTATGGTGGAAAACGTGATATCACAAATGTAAAAAACAGTCCGCTTTGGGTTCAGATTCAGAAAGATGGAGTACTTATATATGACCAAAGATCAAAAACTGTATAAATCGCTTATAATAGCCGATCTGAAGATTGCATCGGATAACTATGACTCGGCTGATAAGGCATTAAGATTACAGGCTGCATATCATGCTCAACAGGCGATTGAAAAGACTATAAAGCTAAAAGCTGAACTTTGCGGATTGAACTTATGGGGACACGAAATAGATGTACTTATAAAAAAGTGTGATGATGCCAAAATTAAAATAGATATTCCGAAATTGATACGTGATAAAGCGGACATGTATACTCAATGGGAAGCAGAATGCAGATACTATCCCGTAAAGGTCGTAAGAAAGGACAGTATTAAAAGGGCTATTGATACTGTTATAAAATGGCTTCATAGCGGAAATACAATTTAAAACTACATGCGAAAAATGGGAGGTATCCATGAAAAACGATTCGGAAAAAGAAGTAAAATTGAATGAAGAAAAAAATGTTGATTCAAAAAGCGGTGAGGCAAAAGAAAAAGCCCCGAAAACCCGGATCTTTTATCTGGTATGTATTCTGATTACGGAGGCGGTGGGTATTACGGCCGGGATTCTTACCCGTAACGCAACAAAGCTTTATGCGACTGCGTTTGTGAAGCCGCCGCTTGCCCCTCCGCCGGTTCTGTTTCCGATTGCCTGGACGCTGCTCTATGCGCTGATGGGTGCCGGGTTTGCCAGGGCCTGGCTTTCCAAAGAGCCTAAGGGGAAGCTTGTGAGCCTCATTGTTTATCTGGGACAGCTTGTGCTGAATTTCTGCTGGTGTTTTATTTTCTTTCAGTTCAGGCACTTCGGGGTGGCTTTCTTCTGGCTTGTCGCCCTTTTCCTGGTTGTGCTCCTGATGACGGGGGTGTTCTGGAAACGGGACCGTCTTGCTGCAATAATGCAGTTTCCGTATGTCCTGTGGCTTGTTTTCGCAGGTTACCTTAATGCCGGCGTCTTTTTCCTGAACCAGTAGGCGGAGCACATGAAAGCTGCGGTTCTGACCGGCGCGGCCGGTTTTTCGGGGGCGGTGCTGACGGAAACCCTTGTGAAAGAGGGATACAGGGTCTATGCGCTGGTGCGGCCGGGGGGCGCTCACAATGAAAGGCTCCGGAGCCTTCCGGAAGAGAGCTGTATCCTTACTGAGTGCGGCCTCGATGAATATGCTTCCCTGCCGGAGCTTTTGCCGGAATTGCCGGGAGCCTTCTTTTTTCATCTGGCGCTGAAGGGAGGGCAGACTCCGGAAGAGCAGGAAAAGAATGTCCTTTACGCTGAGGCGGCTCTTCGCGCGGCTCATGCCCTGGGGTGCAGCCGTTTTATTGCCGCGGGCTCCCAGGCAGAGTACGGTGTTGTGGATACGGATGTAATAGAAACCGAGGAGCTTCCGCCCTGGCCGGTAACGGCTTACGGAAAGGCCAAGGTTGAGGCCTGTAACCGCACAAAAGCCCTTGCCGGGGAGCTGGGAATCGACTGGGTCTGGGGCCGGATCTTCAGCCTTATAGGGAAATACGAGCCTTCCGGCAGGATGCTGCCGGATCTTTATCACAGTCTTAAGCGGGGAGAGGACTTCCACCTTTCCTCCTGTGCCCAGAACTGGGACTATCTGGACGTCTGCGATGCCGCCCGGGCCTTTGTCGCTCTGGCGGAACGGGGAAAAGACGGGGAAATCTACAATATTGCAAATGGAGACTTCCGGCCTTTAAGGGAGTATACGGAGATGGTGAGAGAGGCACTTTCTTCCGGTGCGCGGATTATTTATGGAGATGATCCCGATCCCTTCATCTCCCTCCAGCCCTCCGTAAAAAAGATAAAAAAACATACCGGATGGGTGCCGGAGAGGAGCTTCTATGACTCCCTCCGGGACTACGACTGAAAAACCGGATATTCAGGGTATAAGATACCGGTTCTCAAGCCGGCGCCGCAGAGAGTTTCTGTCTGTGTGCGTCGGCTTTTCCAGTCTGTCGGCGAAGGACTGGAAGGCGTGACACATAAGGGGATGGGTGAAGTCAAAGGAAAGGTACGGCGCTGTGGCCCGCGTTGTCCGGACATATTCTTCGCCCACGATTATTTTGACATTCGGGAACGGAGTTTCGGGCAGCGGGAAAAGCCGGTAATTGGGGTAACGC
>JAILBQ010000002.1 GCA_024680815.1 Lachnospiraceae bacterium
CAGCTCAAAAACGAAATCAACCGGATTTCCGCAGCCACAAAATTCAACACAATTCCCGTATTCAACAATCCCACTCCCGACAAGATGGTAGCCCTTTCCGTAGAGGGGGCTCCCTCGGATCTTTCCGTATACAATGCCACCTTCGATCCTGCCACGGGAAAGATCACCTCCGGCGGAATCCTCTTCCACGGAGAGCGCTTTTCCTGGGACACCATAGATCCCGAACATGAAATCGCCTATGTCGATACCGACGGCATACAGAAATTCCATGGGGGAACCTGGATCTATACAACCCAGACCGACGCGGGACATAAGGGAACCCATTTCCAGATCAGCTGTGTTGAAGGCGCCGAAACCCCCTATATAACCAGGGATATTGATTTCGAGGCCGATGCGGAACGCGGCTTCGCCATAGACGGTGAATGGCACCCCTGGAGCGATTTAAAGAACGACTTCGGTGCTTCGATGAGTGAGGCAAACGTTTCTCCGGGCTTCTGGAGCTTCGATTATTACGGAGCCGAGGTTACCTTTGAGTTTCTGGATGTCTCCAGTCTTGCGGACGCGGCGGAAGCCGTTAACAAAATGCACGACGATAAGTTCGATTACGGCTGGCACCCGAAGACAGGCGGTACGGCAACCGGGCAGGCGGCCGAAACCCGGGGGCTTTCCGGCGTGGAAATCTCAGGTAAAACGATAGACACGGTTCTTGCCGGAAAAAGCTTTACGATAAAGGCCGACAAAACCGAGGGGCTCTCTCTTCTGGACGGAAACGGCAGCGAAATCCCGGGTTCAAAGCGCTCCTGGAGCGAACTGGGATTAGATGACTGGATGAACGGCCGGGATGTGCAGCCGAAGGAAACGTTATATTACACTTATTCCGAATCCGACTCTTCTCCGAATTATTTTGAGTTTCAGTTTTCCCTGTCCGACGTGACAAGTCAGGACGCCGTTGTGGCGGCCCTCGACGGGATCAGCGTCGGTGCGGACTCCTTTCAGGCAAAAACCGATCTTACGGCAAAGCTTCAGTCGACCGGCAAGGTTACCGTGGTCTCATCGGGCTTTAACCGGAAGCTTTCCGTTTCCGATGAATACAACATGGGACGGAATTTTGATACCGCAAGCTCTACCTATGATACAAAAAACGCGTCCGCGTCCGGGCTAACGATGTCGGTGACGATGCAGGGAGGGCTTACGCTTTCTTCATCCTATGACGGAAATAACGGATATACCTACGCGGATGTTTTTAAAATTGCCGACACCGCTGCCGCTTATGTCAAACGGATCGTCGAACAGACAAGGGCTCTTGCCACCTCCAACCTTAATTACAATGTCGCGATCGATTCGGATTCCGCTTCAAACGAGACGTTCTATGTGGATCTGATCCGGACCGCGGGGGATAAACAGGCAAAAATATCAAATACCTATTCCTATGATTACAGCGCCTATAAATCTCTGGTAAACGGCAAGATCGGTGTCTCCATGGAAACGACGAATTCGGGAGAATTTATGAATATCGGCGGAAATTATCAGACGACCGGAAGTGTACAGTTTTATAAGCTTGATTATGATACCGTTCATCCGGACGAATCCCTGATGGTGGCCGACAGCCTCAACGGAACTTACTGGAAAAATCCGGCGAGCAATCAGTATGAAGTCTATCACGCTCCCTCAGCCTTTTACGAAAAGCTCTCAGAGGATAATTACCGGCTGATCGATAATCCTGACAGCTTTCCCGGAACAAAATATTATAAGGATGCATTTGGAGCCTATCAGGATTATTCAACCTATACACCGCCGCAGCTTTATAAGACAGAACCCCTGAACGCTGACGGAACGGCCAAGGCTGCCGCTCTTTCGGCTTTTTCCGGAACCGGTCCGCATGGAAGCGGCGTGCAGTATTATAATGACGGAACAGGAAAATACCGCCAATATGATCCGGCAAACACTTACCGTCTGAAATTTACCAATCTGTATGACGGTTCGGAGATCGTCCGGGACAGGAACGGATATCTTGCCGTCGGCAACAGACTTGCCCAGGATATTTTATCTGATCTTGCCGCTGCCACAACGATAGAGGCCAAAAGCTATGATTACTCCAGAATGACCACACGTCCCGGTATAAAGGCTGCAAATGCCACCCGCCCGGTTTTTGAATCGGTGGTTGAAAAAACCCCGATCATCGATATCTTTGACGGCGTCAACATCCAGCACAGCAACACCCTTAACGACCGCACCTGGATCCCCCGCTACGGCATGAACTCTTTCGCTCTCGGGATTTCCAATGCCGACTGCAGAACGGCAAAGGGAGCGCTTCGTACCATCGACCTTGTGGCGGAGGCCGACAATATCGTATCAAAAAGACGGGCGATGTACGGCGCGCTGCAGAACCGCTACGAACACGCCATTAAGATAAACGAAAATTCCTCGGAAAACCTGACCGCCGCGGAGTCCCGCATAAGAGACGCCGACATGGCAACACTCACGGTACAGCTCTCAATACAGAGCATCCTTGAACAGGCGGGTCAGTCAATGCTGTCAAACGCGAATAACCAGCCTCAGCAGCTACTGGCGCTGTTAAGTTAAAATAAAGGGCTTTTGCCCATCATATAAATCAGGCCGGACAGATAATTCTGTCCGGCCTGGCTTTTTCAGTAATTCGGATATTTTCACACCCGGCTGCTGTTGGCCAGCTCCTGCAGATCACTCTGCACCTCTTCCACCGTTTCGGATACGATCTGGGTCGAAGCCGCGATTTCCTCTGTGGAAGCCGCAAGATTCTGAATACGGGTATTGACCTCCTCGACGATTTTCAGAAGCTCCTTTGTTTCAGCCGAAATGGACTGTATCGCGGTGTTGATGCTCTTGTTGGCCACACCGCTGTTTTCGGCCGTTTCCTTGGAATCCACCGCGAGGGAATTGATCTCGCCTGCCACAACCGCAAAGCCTTTGCCGGCCTCTCCCGCTCTGGCGGCCTCGATGGAGGCATTGAGCGCCAGGAGGTTGGTCTGATCCGCTATCTCCACGACACGCGCGTTGTTGGAGGTAAGCTCGGAAAGCGATTCCATGATATTGGCGATGGAATCATCCAGCCTGTTGCAGAAATCCGACACATTTGTCATATCACCGGATATGGCGGTGCTTTCCTCGGCGTTGCTGTTGTTGCCCTTTGACATTCCGTCTATGGATTCCCGAAGGGTGGCAAACCGTCCGTTGACCTGCTCAACTATACGGGCAATTTCCGCCTGCTGGGTGGACAAAAGCTCCCTATCCTCATCCACGATTCTCTGGGCTTCAAGCTTTTCCCCCTCAACCAGATCCTTGAGATAGTGCACGCAGTTGTCCTTATGGTTAAAGCCGTTATAGATCGCGGTGGCCATATCCTTGCAGGTGTCATATCCGCAGCAGGAGCAGTTGATGTGCCTTGACGCCTCATCCGTCTTACCCATCTCTTTAAATATCCTGTCAAGCTCGGGAGCTGACGGGATCCTGTGGGCGCACTGGGCGGAGCGGTCGGTATATTTTCTTAAGTAATCCTCCAGCCGGAGGTTAGCAAACTGTTTATTAAGTGCCGCCAGCCTCTTCGCAGGTGTAAGCAGCCTGCTCCAGGCGCTCTTTTTGTCATTCTTCTTAACCTTCTCCTGTATATCATGGAGGTGGTAGAGGGGATCATCACAGTCCGTAACCGCCGGATCAGTGCCGGTTCCGCAGATACAGCCGCTTTCGCAGTTAAGGGCGTCTATGAAGAGGAAGGGCGTCCTTCCGCTCTTAATCCTGTCGGCGTTCTGACGGAGGAAATGGTACATGCGCTTTTCGCCCTCCATCTGGCGGATAAAGACCTCGCTGCCCAAAAGCCAGTAAACATTTTCCTTCAGGCCGCCGGGCATGGGGTAAATCGAGCCGAGACCGTATTCGATCTCATCCTGATAGGGCTCTCCCATAAGATGATTGGCCTTCATATATTCCATTAAATGCTTAAAGGTCACATTATACTGGACATAATCCTTATTATTGGGATCGGCTATCTCGTTTTTCTTGGCGATGCAGGGGCTGATAAACGCCAGCTTCTCTTTTATCCCCAGTTCCTTACGGGCGTATACGGCGGCGCACATCATCGGGCTCTGTACCGGGAAGAGCTTCGGTAAAAGCTCGGGGAGATACCTCTCGATATAGCCCACAACGGCGGGACAGGGCTGGGAAATTCCGCCGAGATAATTATGGGTCTGTATATACTTTATATAACCCCAGGTGCAGATATCGGCCCCGAAGGACACACTGATGAAGCGCTGTACTCCCAGCTTTTTAAGTCCGCCCAGGACTTTTGCGTATTCCGTGGGATAATCAGCCAAAAACGCGGGAGCAATAAGCACTGAGGCTCTCTCACCCCTCTTAAGCGCCGCGAAGAAATCCTCCGTATCATCCCTGAATTCCCGGGCGTCATGCTCACAGGCTTCAAAGCAGGCGCCGCAGGCGATACACTTGTCCTTGTCCACCTCTATCCTTGACGCACCGTTTTCATCGGGTTCCGTGGATACGCAGGCCCCCATGCAGCTGCAGGCGCTGATACACTTGTTACATCCCACACAATTGTCGTTGGTATAAACCAGTGATTCTTTGCCGAATTCCATACCTTTTCCCTTTCTGTCTAAAAGTAATGAAATCTCCCGTTTTGAAGCCCCTGTATCATTATTTTATACCCTTACGTCGGTACAAAACACCGAAAAATTATATCACTTTTTTCATAACCCGTCAAAACAGGGCAGGGGGACGCGCGGCCCCTTCGGGACACCTGTCCCAGAAGAGCTTTGAGTGTGAACTGGTAGCCATAAGATATAATATTAAAGTGTTTTTGTTTCTGACATATACAAGCAGCCAATCAGGTGTGATATGGCATTCACGCCGGCTGTCCTTGAAACCTTTAAGCGGATGGTCTTTGTATTTCGGTTCCAGCTTTTTCCCTGCAGCAAGCTTATCGATTACCTCTTCAAGCAGCTTTAAATTCAGCCCCTGTTTTTTCGCGGCTTTCAGATCCCTTTTAAAGACATTGGACGGTACAATCTTATATTTCACTTAAGATATCCTCAAACATCTCATGTGCAGATTCATATTGTTTATATTTTTCAGGTGCTGAAAGGAATGCTTCGTATTCTTTCGATGCCTCATCCATACTAAGTTCAAACTGACTTTTCCTGACATCGAAAGGAAAGCCTCCTACAGAGACGCTCTTCCTTAAAAAAACATTCACGGCATCTGAAAGTGTCAGCCCAAGATCCTGATATATGTCCATCGCTGATTTTTTGATGTTTTCATCTACTCTTAACTGCAATTGGGTTTTCATGATACGCCTCCATTTCCATTACATTGTAATGAAAAAATCGAGCTCCGTCAAGATAAAACGCTTACAACCATAGAAGGCATTGGCACTGATCTCCGTCAGGGAATGGGCCGCGGCTCTTTAGGAAGAATTACGAAAGCAAAAACCGTCCCCCGCTGTTTTCCCAGGTCTTACCGGTCAATGTGGATATCCGTGATTGCACACTGTTCGCCGGTGACAGCCACGAACAGATTTTTCACATTGCCGCGGATAGTGGATGTACTGTCTATGACAATGCCCAGATTTTCGGTATGCATCGTGATCGTATTCTTTTCCTTTCGGATGACTACGGTGCAGTCAAGGCCCTGCTTGTTTTTTTCCTTCCAGTCATCCCATCCGACAAAGTCGTTCTTTCGTTCGATACGGACTGTATTTTCCGCATGCTCGTCTGACGACCAGTCCTCACCGTCCATCCGCAGCAGCAGATACTGCCTGTAGTTACTGCCGTTCCTCAGGCCGTCCGATGAAGTAAACATGCTGATATACGGACAGTGCCAGATAAGGCGCGCTGTCGGCAGACTCATGGTGTGGAATCTGAGGGTAAGGCCGTCATCTATCCGTATCCCTTCCGTAGCGTCCGAGCACCAGCCGTCGAACTGGACATTCGGAACATCCCCCTCAGGACGATCCTTAATGTAACTGATCTCCTCGGCAATCCGGGGAATCGCCTCCGCGCCGATCTCGTTTTCTTCATTCTCGATCATGATGTTATGGATATAGCAGCGCTCACCGCTGATGGCAACATGAACCTTCCGGGCGTTATCGGGCAGGGCAAGGATTATATCAGTAACCTTCTTTTCGTCATAAATCTTTACGAGTACGTGATCCCGGTATTGTACAGCTTCGACAATGTAATGCTGCTCGCGCTCCGGCTCTCCGGGACGGGCCGGCTCCAGGATAGTCTCCTGATCAGGAACGGAAACCCTTGTTTTTCTTGTATTGCGTTCAGCAACCTTGCAGTCGATCCTTATCTGCGCATACTCAAAATAAAGTATATTCCTGTTTTCTTCCTCTCCGGGATGCACTTCGCCGTTCAGCGAATCAAAGAGGATCAGGGTCGGAAGACTCCCTTCATAAGCTATGCCGTCATCAGGCTGGCTGCAGAAGCGGATCCTTGTGGTTTTACTTGAAACGGGAACGCCCTCCGAACAGTCATGGTACAGGGAATCACAGCGAAATCCGGCGGTCAGCGCAGACACTGTGTCAGGTTTTGACTCCTGCATGTCATATCCGGTGTCCAGATCGATCATATGGATCATGATCTTGGCAAATTCGGGATCAAACTGAGACCCGATGCCCTTTACCATTTCCTCCCTTACAATATGCTGAGGAATAGCGCTACGATAGCTCCTGTTGGAGGTCATGGCATCATAAGCATCCGCCACCGCGATGATCCTTGCGATCTCAGGGATATCTTCTCCCTTAAGCGCTTCGGGGTACCCTTTTCCGTTTATGCGTTCATGATGGAAACGCGCGCCGATGCTGAGCCACGGAGATCTGCGGATACTGGAGAGAATCTGCCCTCCGACGACAGGATGCTGTTTGATGCGCTCGAACTCCTCATCCGTAAGCCTTCCCTTTTTTGAGAGAATTTCGATGGGTACACCTATCTTTCCCACATCATGGAGCGGCGCGCTGAAGTATATCCTCTCGCATTCATCCTTTGATTTTCCGGCCTCTTTGGCGATATTCATCGAGTATTCCGCCACACGGCGCGAGTGGCCGTTGGTATATCTGTCCTTTGCGTCGATGGCGCTTGCCAGAGCCTCGGCAGTCTGTTCAAACTGTTCCCGGGTTTCCTGGTTTTTCTTTTCAAGCTTTCTCGTCTTCCTGATAACATAAAACCGTACTATGATCACCAGCAGAACAAGCGCAAGGAGCAGCACGACAATAAAGAACCATATTTCCTCATAAAAAGCCTTTTCTTTAACTATCCTTACGGTAATTACCTTACTTCCCCTGCCCATGGAATCCTTAAGCTGCATCTCAAAATCATAGGTTCCGCCCTTAAGATTGGTATAATCCGAGGGTATAAGGTCGCTGCGGTTTACGGTGGTGCTGTTGCGTTCAAAACCCTTAAGCTGATAGCTCACCAGAGGGTCACTCAGCGCATAGTTATATACAAACCCGGGGACCGTCAGCTTCTGTGTACCTGACGGAATAGTAAAGTTTCCGTCTTCATCCGGATAAATGGCCTGTCCGTCTGACAGCACATAGGGAACTGCAGCTTTAAGAACATTTACATCCTCATATGGCTTTTCGATATTGACCTTGCAGATCCCTGTACTGCCGGCTATATACAGGTCTCCCTCAGGGGTGAGCTCACTGTATGAATTCGCTGTCGCGATGCAGGGCAGACCGCTTGCAACACTGTAAAACACGGGATTGATCTCTTCATTTGCAATCAATTCCTCCGCCCTCGTAACATAGATCCCGTTGCTGGCCAGCACCCAGATGTCCCCGCCGCTGGTCTCGTACAGGTCAAAGTTGTTGGGATAGGGAAACTTTTTCACTGTGGTAACCTGATAGTCCGGGGTCATATAGGCGATGGCATTACTGGCGACGATCCATATCAGATCCCTCTTTTTATCTTTCTTTACGCGCATCACGATATCCGAGGGCAGCCCGTCCTCCACATTGATGGTCTTCTTTAAGCCGGACTCTCCTATCACATAGATACCGCCCCCGTTACTGCCCAGAACGATATCCCCGTCCGTCCCTTCGGTAACAGTAAGGCTTTCCTCCGTGTCGATTCCGTCCTCCTTCCCCCAGGAAGCTATAACGCTGTCATCCTTTATAACATTTACTCCTCCCGTGACCACCACAAGGATCGCGCCATCCTCCCGTTCATATACGGCACGCAGATTGTTGGAAAGAATCCCTTCCTCTTCGATGAACGCGGTAAGCTCTCCTTTGTCATAACGCAGAAGCCCGCTTGCCCTCCAGGTGGATATCCAGACCCTGCCCCGGCTGTCACGGATGACAGAGCGGATACGGGTGTCTTTAAGAAACTCAATGAGATCCTCAGCTCCCAGATCCACTCCGGAAGCAGTGACGGCCTTTTTCAGAGGAAACTTTGAGACCGGACCTTTTTCGTCAAACACGATAAGTCCCGTATCCGTTGCCGCAAAAAGCTTTCCGTCACACATACAGGTTGAATTGACTACTGTTTCAGGCATATCATAGCGCTGGAAGAGATCCGAAAACTGGTTTGGCACCACCTTCATCACGCCCTGGCGGGTGGAGGTAAACCAGAGATTGCCGAGATAATCCGTCATCACATGGCCCACATTATTATTCATCGGCACGTTCTCGATCAGCCGGATCTTCCCGTCCTCCAGCACTCCGATACCGTTCCCGGCGCAGATCCAGATCTTGCCGTCAATATATTCCATATTCAAAATATATTTCAGCGGATCGATATCTATCTTTTCACGAACGGAAACACCCCCGTTTAAATCCACATGATAGAGCCCGCTCCGTCCAGAGGACTGTCGTTGACACTGATGAAGGCAGTGAGCTTTCCGTCCCTGATAGTCATCATGTCGCCCATATTGGTGGTTCCGTATACCGTTCCGTCTGTCGCTGTCTGGAGATAGCGCATATCCGCCCCTTCCAGCTCAGGGTATTCAAGACATGACAGATTATAATCATTATCTATCATCATGATCCCGGAGGTTGTCGCTATGTATATCAACCCGTTCTGATCCTCCGTGATCGCCCGTGTATGAGCCGATTTCATGCCGTCCATCTTTCCCCACATGCGCAGCTCACCCTTCTCCATAACGGCGACACCGTTATCATTCGTCCCGATCCACAGGCGGTCCCTGCTGTCCACGTAAAGGCATTTGATACTGGTGAGACCCCCGGTGGAATCCATACGCTCGAAGGTATTTCCGTCATAGCGGATAAGTCCCGCGTAGCTTCCGATCCAGATAAAGCCCTCGCTGGTCTCGGCTATGGCATTGGCCTCCGAGGTCGGCAGGCCGTTTGTATTGTTGTAAAGTACAGCCGAAAAGCCTTCGCTTTTTCCTGTGGGGTCTACAGAGAGGGGCCTGTTCACCGTGCCGCAGTTATTCCTGACAATCATATCCGTTGCGGCATGGCAGATGCTCAGCTGAACGGCGGAAAACAGGAAAACTGTGACAAGAAAAACTGAAGCGATGATTAAACTCTCTGATTTTTTAACAGTTTTCATTTTTCATTCCCCTCTGTCTTTATTATTCCTGATACATGCGGGATGTAGTCGTCGAACTGCTCATCTCCGGGCACAACTTTCTGCCAGGGAGTTTCATTTTAGCTCAATGCTTCCGGAACTTTGCCGGATGTATACAGGCTTATCCCCGTTCCCCTTTCGTAAAGGGTCTTTCCGGTATATTTATATTTCTTATTAAGCTCAGGTATATTCACGGGAAGCCTGCCTGTGATATCGCACCCGCCGAAGGCCGCATAAATGGCTGCCGGGATATTCGGGCCGTACTGGGGCATATCGCCGGAATAATCCGTCGGGATTTCCGGCATGCCTTTGGCGTTGTAGCAGCATAAGACGGCATCCGCCTTCCGGTATCTGGCGGCATCGTACGGAAGCTGCGCGCTTAAAATAATAACCTTCTTATCTTCCTTATGGGCTTTCTTAATAAGCCTGTCATAGAGGGCGCTGCGCCAGCCTTCCTCTCCGGCCGGATCCAGCTCATTGTTGCCGTAGAGTGCCGATACGGCTATAACCACATCATTTCCGCTTAAGGTCTCTTCGATGAAACCGTCTCTTTCTGCTTCCTCAAGACCATCAAAGCAATACACCGGAACTTCCGCGCCGGCATCAATCACCCCATCATCCTTTAACCTCTGAAGGGCATACTGTGCGGAGTTTATCTCCGACTCGTAAGGAACTACTATGGCTGTGCTGCTGTCTTTTTTAACCGGAAGCAGATCATCCTCATTTTTAAGGAGAGTAACGGCCTTTTTGGCGATCTCCCATTCCTTATCATGGTTTTCCTTTGAGCCTGTCACGGCTCCGGGATCCTTAACGGTATCTAAGGCACCATCTTCACCGGGGCCAGCTATAAGTCCGTATTTTTCCTTCAGCTTAAGTATTCTTAAGACAGCTTCGTTTATCTTTGACTCCGGTATCTCTCCGTTTTCCACCATTTCCGCAACGTTTGAGATATACTGCTCCATGCTTTCGATTCCGTCCGGACAGTCCATTTCCACCGGCATCAGTATGATATCAACACCGGCATCTATGGCCAGACGCGCGGAATCCATGGGTGCGATGTTTTCGGAAACAGCCGCCATATTCATGGCATCCGTGATCACGACTCCGTCAAAGCCGATGTCCTGTCTTAAGACCTTGCCGATAAGCTCCTTTGAAAGTGTGCTGGGAAGCGTTATTTCCTTTCCGTCCTTTATGGATGCATAGGTCTCCTTTTCGATTTTCGGATACTGGATATGCGCGGTCATCACCATATCGACCCCGTTTTTAAGGCATTGATCGAAGGGGATGAGCTCGTTTTCCCATAAGGTATCGAGATCCTTGTCAATGCTCGGAAGCCCGGTATGGCTGTCGGTATGGGTGTCTCCGTGTCCGGGATAGTGCTTAAGCGTCGAAATGACACCCGCTTCGTGAAGTCCCTCGGAAAAGGCAATGCCGAAACCGGCCGTCATTTCAGGGCTGTCAGAGAAGGAACGGATCCCTATCACGGGATTTTCCGGATTGATATTTACATCCACAACGGGAGCAAAGTCCATATTGAAGCCCTGGGCTTTAAGCTCCGAGCCGATCACTCCGGCGGCTTCCTTTGCCATTGCTCTGTCCCCGGTAGCGCCAAGAGCCATATTACCGGGCATCTGGGTTCCGGTATTAAGCCTTGTCACCCTTCCGCCTTCCTGATCCACGGCTACAAAGAGCTTTTGCCTGGCGTTTCCTTCACTGTTTGCAGCCTGCAGCTCCTTTATAAGTCCGGCGGTCTGTTCCGCATCCGTTATATTATCAGCAAAGAGTATCACTCCCGCGAATTTATGCTTTTTCAACATATCCGCGAGTTCATCGTTAAGCTCCGTAACTCCTTTTTTTTCACCGTCTTTATCAGACCAGAAACGCACATCCGGCATAAGCATCTGCTCTATCTTTTCTTCAGTGGTCATCTCGTGAAGGATGCCCTCAGGCGACCGGGCGGCTTCCTCCTTAAATTCCTTCCAACGGTCGTCAACCGTCTCGCAGGCCTTAAGGTATTTCGGATCTCCGATCCTTTCAGCGTATTTTTTAAGGACGCTTATCTTGCTTTCCGCATTTTTTACGGCCGGATAGTCCGCTTCATTCGCAAATGCGGGACTGACAAGCTTTATACTGTCATTTGCCATCTCCGAAAGAAGTGAAAATACGCTTTCCCTGTTATCTCCTTCGTAATCCATTGAAAGCTGCAGAAGCTGGGATACGAAGCCCAGAGAGGAGGAGGTGTAATAGCCTCCGTCAAATTTATTCGCATTTGTTATCTTGTCCGTAACGGGGGAATTGATCTTATTCGTAAGATACACTATAACCAGATCATTAGCGGGATCCACCATGACCATGGTCCCGGTCCAGCCCTGATGCCCGAAGGTTCCGGAGCCGCTTTCCCCGAAATACCAGGTTCTCTGGTCGTCACCCTCTCTCCACCAGCCAAGACCCCAGTGCGCGTCAACGCTGTTTTTCGGTGAGGTAAAGAGATCCATTACGTTTCTGGAGAAGAACCTGTGCTCCCCGTATCCGCCTGTGAGCATAACGCTCGCAAGCTTTGCAAGATCCGTGGCATTGGAGAAAAGTCCCGCATGTCCGGACACTCCTCCCATGCTGTAATAAGCCATCTCATCATGAACCTCTCCCTGAATGGTCTCGGTTCTGATACCGGGGAACTGAAGGAAACCGTCTCTGGTATTCCCGTTTAATTCGGTTGCGGCGCAGTCATCCTTTGAAAATCCGTTCTCCAAAGGTTTAAAGGTAATATGCTTAAGGCCCAGCGGTTCATAAAACGTATCCTTAACATACTGATCCAGCCCTTTCCCCGAAACACTTTCCACCACTAACCCCAGGATCATATAGTCCACATCGGAATATACGGTCTTTGTGCCCGGCTCATACATAAGGGGGGTTTTGCATATGGCCTCTATAGTCGCTTCTCTTGTCTCCTCCGAAGCATCGTTTCCCGCAAAGAGGATATTATCGTACTCTTCTCCGTATTTCTGCGTTACGGCGTCCACATAAGGGTTGCAGTAACGGGGCGAAGCCGGAAAGCCTCCCTGATGGCATAAAAGATCCCTGACCGTAAGCTCTGCTTTCCACTGCTTCATTGTCTCGAGTCCGGGATCCGCCGCATCCTGGTAGGTAAAATCCAGGGTATCCTCCGAAAATCTTTCTCCGAGGAAATCCACTATATGCGCATCTATGGACAACTCCCCGTCCGTAACGAGCTTCTGCAGCGCGTAATTCGTGGCAAACATCTTTGTGACGGATGCCAGGTCAAAAAGGGTGTCTTCAGTCACATCGGGACTGCCGGTATTTTTCTGCCCGTCCGGCAGATACGTGTTCACCTTTCCCCAGGAATTTTCGTAAACAAGTCTTCCGTTCCGTATTACCGCAAGCTGTGCCGCGGTAAAGCCCGACTCCACGTCCGATGAAACGATATCGGAAATGAGCTTAAGCGACTCGTCTTTTATTCCTTCTTCTTCCGGCAATCCCGGCAGGATCTCCGGGTATGGGATCCACACCCTGACCGCCTCTTTGGCTGTCATAGGCTCGATTTCCGAAACCTGCAGGGTATTGAGCCCGTTTACGGCTGCATCCGAAAAGTCCAGTTCATATATGGTCTCTGCCGTAAGAGACGAGGTATCAACCTCCCTGTTATTCACATACATCTTAAAGGATGAAACCGTTTCCGAAGGAGAGAAAAACAGCTTTCCCTGGCCATGGTAGCCTTCAAAGCTTAAAAGACTGTTCATGGCGAGGGTATCGTCGATCTTCCCCCTCCGGTCGGGGAATACCGTCTTTGCCTGCCACTCCCATTCCGGCAGCCGGTCTGTCTGCGAGACCCGGAGCGGTTCGGATATAACCTCCTCCGAAGGCTTCGCATCTCCGGGCGCTGCAAAAGCGGCAGTTATGCAGCCGGGCACCGACAGGACGGCCGACAGCATGATCACCATCATTTTCTTAAACAGTTTTTTTCTTCCGGCAGACATCATCTTGCTTCCCTCCCCGTTTTAATTATCCTTTCAGGTATCTGTTCAGAATCCCCTTACCACTCCTCTTGTCGGGTAAAATTCCTGTAATTTAAGAGGGTTCTGAATGGTTACCCTCAGAGTACATATTACACTTTTTTCGGAAAAGACTCAATAAGTCAATGGCCTCCCGCCTTTCCATTTCGCGTATTGCGTATATTCGTATATAGTGGTTAAACTCGCAAACGCTTCGCTTTTTGCTCGTTATAAAATCGCTGCTGACGCAGCTCTCCGGGTACGGGGCTTATAACCCCGCACCCGAAATCAAGATATTCCCACCACCTAAAGGTGGTGGGTTATCTTGATTATTTACATGAAAACGCAGGCTTCAGAACCGACTACGAACTGATCACACCCAAACCTATGGCAGGGATAATAAGAAGGACTTTTCATATTGAGGGACGCTTTAACGTGGTAAATTGATAATTCGATAAAGTTTTTTGTTGCCTGCCGCCTGTATATCGGTTATAATCGTTACCGTTATGGAGACGGAGAAGGAAATTGAGCTGAAAAACGAGAAAAGATCCCCGGGCGGAATACTCTCCGCCGTTTCTTTTTCATTGATCATCATTATCTGGTGCGTATTGACCTACGGGGGGCTGGTGTCCGATATCTTCGTGCCCTCACCGACGGATGTGGTGAACGCGGTGATCCGCATGGCCCGGGACGGGTCGCTCTGGGAGCACTGCTTCATGTCGGCAAAACGCGTCATGGTAGGCTGGTTCTGGTCCGCCGTGATCGCCCTTCCCCTCGGGATGCTGATGGCGAGCTCAAAGCGCTTCAGCGCCCTGATCCAGCCTCTGATCGAATTTGCAAGGTATCTGCCCGTGGTTGCCCTGGTACCCCTGACAATCCTGTATCTGGGTATCGATGAAACCCAGAAGTACGTCATCATCTGGCTGGGTACTTTTTTCCAGCTGATCCTGATGGTCGCGGATACCGTTTCCTCGGTTGACAAAAACATGATCAACGCCGCCAGAACCCTGGGGGCAAGCCGCTTACAGGTTTACCGCGAGGTTATATTCCCGGCGTCGCTCCCCGGGCTTCTCGACGATTTCCGGCTGACCATCGGCTGGGCCTGGACCTATCTTGTGGTAGCCGAAATGGTGGCGGCAAGCAGCGGTCTCGGATATATCATCCTGAAATCCCAGCGCTTCCTGGCAACGGATGTGATCTTTGCCGGACTGATCATGATCGGCCTGATCGGTCTTGTGACGGATCTCCTTATGCGGATTCTCACGAAGCTCTTGGTTCCCTGGTACGAAAGGCTTGGAGATTAGGTTTTGAATACGAAGCTCAAGGTGGAGCATCTTTCGAAGGTGTTTCTTAATAAAAGAGGCGAAAAGCTGAAAGCCCTCGATGATATCTGCATCGAGGTGGACGAATCGGAATTTGTTGTCCTCGTCGGTCCCAGCGGCTGCGGAAAATCGACGCTTTTAAATATCATCGGCGGACTGGAGAAGGGAACGGAAGGAAGCGTAAAGATCGATGACCGTGAAATCTCCGGCCCCGGGGCGGACAGAGGCATGGTCTTTCAGGGCTACAGTCTGTTTCCGTGGCTGGATGTCCGCAAAAACGTGGAATTCGGCCTTAAAATGCAGGGTGTTCCGAAAGCCGAAAGGGAAGAAAAGGCAAAAAAATATCTGGAGCTGGTTGGCCTTTCGGGCTTTGAAAAAGCGCTCCCCAGAGAGCTCTCCGGAGGGATGAAGCAGCGTGTCGCCATCGCGAGAACCCTGGCGGCAAATCCGGAAATGCTGCTTATGGATGAGCCCTTCGGTGCCCTGGATGCCCAGACCAGGGTGGTAATGCAGGAGCTTCTGGCCCATATCAGCGCGCAGATGAAAAATACGATTCTCTTTATCACCCACGATATCGACGAGGCGATCCTCTTAGGTCAGCGGATCTATGTAATGACCCCGAGGCCCGGTCGTATCAAGAAGATGATCGAGGTTAATATCGAGGGGGAGAGAAACCATAATACACTGGTCCGGCCGGAGTTTCTTGCGATAAAACGGGATATCATGGATATGCTTTGGGCGGAATCCGGCGTATAGCAAAGCTCTTATAAGAAAGGGGAGAAAGAGGAAAATGAAAAAACTGATCAGTCTGTTACTTATTGTTGCAATGGCGCTTTGCCTGTTTGCCGGCTGCGGGGCCCTTCCCGCCTCCGGGACACAGGGCAATACCGAAAGCACGGAAGAAACGTCGCAGGAATCAACGGAGGGAGACCTTGTTCCGATGAAGATCGCCTTCTGTACCTGGGCGGGCTATGCGCCCTTATTCATTGCAAAGGAAAAGGGCTATTTTGAGGAAGCCGGGATCGATGCCGACATCGTGATCATCGAGGATGAGTCCACCTACGGCGCCGCCTTTGTCTCAAACAGCATCCAGGCTCTGGGGCAGGTTCTGGACCGGGATATCATCCAGTATAACGCCGGGGCACCCGAGCAATACGTCTGCACGATGGATGCTTCCACCGGAGGCGACGGCCTGGTCGCCACGGAAGAGATCAAAACCATGGACGATCTTTCAGGAAAAACCGTGGCTCTTGATAAATCCGCCACTTCCTATTTCTTTTTCCTGCAGGCTCTGGCGGACTCTTCGATCACAGAGGACCAGATCAATATCATCGAGATGGGCAACGATGAAGCCGGTGAGGCTTTTCTTGCCGGAAGTGTTGACGCGGCTGTGACTTGGGAGCCTGCTCTTTCCAGCTGCAGTGAAAGAGAGGGCGGACACAAGCTCGTGACAAGTGCCGATTATCCCAAGGCAATCATAGACGTGCTTACCGTCAACAGCAACTTCGCCGCAGACCATCCCGACATTTATGATAAGCTTGAAGAGTGCTGGTACCGGTCAGTGGATTACCTGAACGAGAATTTCGAGGACGGCTGCCGGATCATGGCGGAAGGCCTGGATCTGGAGCCGGAGGAGGTAAAGGAGGAATGTGCCGGGATCACCTTCTATGACAAGGCCATGAACGAAGCCTTCAACGATACGAAAGCTTCGCAGAATGTTACGGAAATCGCCGATATGGCTGCACAGTTCTGGGTGGAAAAGGGCTACATGGACAGCAGTGACTTAAGCGGCTTCTTCCCCACTCTCCGATAAGAATGAAAAAAAGGATTTGTATTGTCCTTGCCCTCGTAACGGCTCTGCTGACCGTTACGGGAGCAACAGGCTATGAGATGGGATACCGGTATGATCCGGTGCTTGAGACTTTTGTGATCGTATCCGACCGGACCGAACCCGTCTCCTACGTGCTTTCTCTTTCCGAAGGAGACAGAGCCGAAAATTACGATATAGATGCCGTGATACATTATTATCCGGCACCTTCTTCAGTATACCCTCTTTACGATTCCTCCGCGACAACGGTGAGTATTTCCGTCAATGAGGCGCAGCTTGATGCGGCGGTAGAGGATTTTATTGCCGCCAAAGAGCGGGAGCCCTTTATTGCGGCTCATATTACCGAAGACTGCCGGTTTTTCCCCACAAAGCAGGGGACATTCGCGGACATCGCCGAAATGAAGAGTTCCATCGCCTCTTCCTTTCCCTCCCGTGTAAGCTTTAATGCCGCGGACTATTATGTCGTGGAGCCCGATCCGAAGGCGCCGGAGCTCGAGGCGCTGTATAAACGGATGGAAAACTGCACCATAACCTACAGCAACGGCAGAAGCATCTCTCTTAACGATCTATATCCGGAATACAGCGCGTCGGATAATTCCGTAAGCTATGACAGACAGTTCCTTAAGGTACTGGTTTCGGAAATAGCCAATTCCTATGATGACGCAGGAAAAAAGAGCGTCACCTTTGAGGGCGTAAGCGGCAATTTTACCGTCATCGGCGGAACCTGGGGGATCATCGCCGACACCAAAGCCGAGGTCGAATGCATGACGGACCATTTTGACCATTTAAGAAGGGGCGAAAAAGACAGGCTGCCGGAGATGAAGCAGTATCTTTCCTGGAATTTCCCCGACAGATATATCGAGGTGGACAAGGAAAAACAGCATCTGTATCTTGTTTCGGGTAATGAGATCGTGATGGAATCAGACTGCGTTACCGGACGGCCGAAAAATCATACCACCCCCTCCGGTATCTTCTTTATATCCGAAAAAGCGATCAATAAGACTTTAAGAGGCGAGGGCTACTCTTCTTTCGTCAATCGCTGGATGCGGCTGAACAATGACGGTGTCGGTCTGCACGATGCCACCTGGCGGGGAAGATTCGGAGGAGAGATTTATCTCAGCAACGGCTCCCACGGCTGCATAAACCTTCCGAAGGCTTTTGCCTACGAACTATATAAATATGTGATCGGCCTTAAGGAAGACGAGCTGGTAGTTTTTGTGCATTAACCTGTGCTATAATGTACAGAGGATATTCCTTACATCATTTAAAGAGGGCAGCTGTTTGTGCCGAGTCCGAACAGCTTAAGAGCGATCCGGATAATCTGCCTTAAAGGCTTTTCGGGCGTTCACCCGTACAAGGTGCTCGGTATGGAGGATTATTATGCAGAATTATAAAAAAATTGATTTTCACAGAAATAAGGATGTTGTACTTCGCTACATTCCCGGTCATTTTATTACACCCACATCCCATGTCAATTTCTATATGGACCTCACCGACATGAAATCCCGTCAGAGAGAAGCCAGGGCAACCGGTGAAGAGCTTGCGGCCATGTATTTCTCCACGAATATTATTGATACGATACTCTGCCTCAATAATATGGAAGTGGTCGGGGCATATCTTGCCAATCAGCTTACGAAGTCCGGCGTTATGTCGGCCAACGCGCATCAGACGATGTATATTACCTCTCCCGAATATAATACCAGCGGACAGATCATGTTCAGAGAAAATAATAAACATATGATAAACGGGAAAAAGATACTGATCCTTATAGACTCGGTTTCCACGGGCTCCCTTCTTAACGGTGCCATTCGGACGGTTAATTTCTATGGAGGGGAAGTCGTGGGTGTATCGGCCATCTTTTCACTCTCTACACAGGTGGGAGAATATCCTATCAGAGCTCTCTATTCTTTAAAGGATCTGCCTGAATACATGAGCTATGAGCCGGATAACTGTCCTCTGTGCGCTTCCCATACGCCGGTGGATGCATTCTGTAACGGCTTCGGGTACTCCCTCGTCAGATAACTGCTATATACAGGAAAAGACATAAGGAAAAACGCAACCGGACATAACAGAAGTTTTTGTTATGTCCGGTTTTTAAGTATCTGATGAAAAAACCGCTTCGGCAAAACGGATGTAAATTCATCCTTTTGTAACATAAAAAACCTGAAATAAGGAAAGGAGAAGCAAATCATGAAAGGAAGAACCATTGTATCACTATGTCTTGTGTTTGTCCTGCTGTGCACTCTTGCGGGCTGCTCATACGCCGTGCCGGCACCGCAGGCGCAGGATCAGGAGGAGCCGGCGCAGGCAGAGCCAGCGGCGCAGCCTGAAGAGGCAGATGCACAGCCTGAAGAGGCAGTGACAGACGCGGGAGAGACGCAGAACGCGGAGGAACCTGTGGAGCTCATTGTTTTTGCGGCTGCCTCCATGACCGAAACCCTTACGGAGATTGCGGAAAACTACAAAGCCGTGGCTCCGAACGTATCCCCTGTTTTCAATTTTGATTCCTCCGGAACGCTTAAAACCCAGATACAGGAAGGGGCGGACGTGGATGTATTCATCTCCGCCGCGCCGAAGCAGATGAACCAGCTGGATTCCTCAAAGGACGCGGAAGCAAATCCGGATGGCCTGGACTTTGTGCAGCAGGGAAGCCGTATTGATCTGCTGGAAAACAAGGTTGTGCTGGCTGTGCCGGAAAGCAATCCGAAGGGTATAAACAGCTATGATGCGCTTGCGGACGGACTGAAGGACGGCAGCGTTTTTCTCGCCATGGGCAACAGCGATGTGCCCGTGGGACAGTATACACAGAAAATTCTTGATTATTACGGACTTAACGAAGACGAGCTTGCCGCAAAGGGCTGCATCACCTACGGCAGCAACGTCAAGGAGGTCACAACGCAGGTATCCGAAGCGGCGGTGGACTGCGGTATCATTTATGCCACCGACGCTTTCTCCGCGGGCCTTGAGTTTGTTGATACCGCAACGCCGGAGATGTGCGGTCAGGTCATCTATCCCGCGGCCGTGATGAATGTCAGCAAAAATCCCAAAGCGGCGCAGGCGTTTCTTGACTACCTGACCGGCCCCGAAGCTTCGGAGGTCTTTGAAAGCGTCGGCTTTACGACCCTGTTTTGACCTTTAAGGACGGTTGACGTATAATAGTTGTCAGCAGGAAAACCACGATTTTTTCTGAAGAAAAGACAGGGCTTGCTTATGAAAAAATCAAAATTTATTTCTTCTTTGATTGCAATTTCGATGGTGGCGGTGCCGCTCACAGCCTGTGATGCTTCCGATATGAGCAAGCACCAGCTCAGCCCCGGAGGAAAAGACAACTATTATTGAGTAAACATACAAAAAATAAGGAGGTTATTTATGGGACAGTTTGAAGATGTTCTGCAGGATCTGGTCAACATGGACACCGACGACAAGGTCGATATGGCGGTGGAAATCTACGCCGAGCTGCTTCCGGAGTTTCGGAGGCTGGATTCACAGCACGACGGAATGGCCATTGCTTTCGCGCTTTTGGGGCTGGCGGCCTCCATCGACGGGGAACTGAGCTCGGAGGAATTCGGCTTTATCTCCGGGGTATTCGATGCGCAGGATATGGGCTTTGACGAGGAGGAAACCCTCCATATCATCCGGTATGCGGCCAAAAACAAGCAGGATGCCTATGATTTGATCAAAGCCGCTCATGACAACATGAACGAGGAGGACCAGAGCAGACTCTTACAGTTCATCGCGGTCTTCTCTTCTCTCGACGACCGGATTTCCGCCGAGGAAATCGCCCTTATCAAGTCGTTCTGGTAAAAAAGTCATTGCGGAAATCATCGAAACAGACCCCCGCCTAACGGCGGGTAGTCTAAGGGATTTTTAATCCCCGAAAGAATCGGCATAGTTGGGATGATATTTCCGGCTATGCCGTTTTATTTTCGAGACGAGGTATTATTCTGTGATTCCGAAGAATGTCAGAAAGCCAGGAACGCATGGAAGCAGATGGCATATCGGAAACGAAAGGCCGGAAATGATTCAGAAAAGAAGCGCAGACAAAGGAAAACAAAAGGATAATCAAAAGTGTCACCACCGGTGACACAATCGGCAAGATAAAGAACGAGTAATTTGTGTCAACGGTGTTGTCACAAATCGAAAATTCAAACTTGAAAGAAGACAGATATGAACGAAATTGATAAAGATTTTGAACAGGTCATATCAATTATTGAAAATGCCCGAGAGAATGCTTATCGAAAAGTAAATGAAGAGCTGATACTCATGTATCAATATGTCGGAAGATTTCTATCGGAGCAGTCCAAAGAAGCTAGCTACGGGGACGGATACATTGATTCCCTTGCTTCATATATACAGGATAAGTTTCCGGGGATTAAAGGTTTCAATCGACGCGGATTATACAGAATGAAGCAGTTCTTTGAACTTTACGATGGAAACGAAAAAGTGTCACCACTGGTGACACAATTAAGCTGGACCAATCCTCTGCTGATCATGTCCGGTTGTAAATAAATCTGAAGAAGAACGAGGATACTATATGCGTTTGGCGATTAAGGAGCGGTATCGTAAACGG
>JAILBQ010000028.1 GCA_024680815.1 Lachnospiraceae bacterium
CCAGAGATCTACCCTCGGAGCTGTTCAGAACCGCTTAGAGCACACGATCACGAACCTGAACAACGTTGTGGAGAACACCACGAGCGCAGAGAGCTCCATCCGCGACACCGATATGGCGACAGAGATGGTCAAGTTCTCGAACGCGAACATTCTGCAGCAGGCCGGCCAGTCGATGCTGGCACAGGCCAACCAGTCGAACCAGGGCGTGCTTTCGCTCCTCGGCTAAGCGTTTTAAGAGGAAACTTCGGTTTCGCAAACGTACGTATAATGAAGAACCCCGGCCTGGCGGCCGGGGTTCTTCGGGTTATGTATGCTGTTTTTCCTTTTTCTTCTTTTCGTCCTTGCTGTCATCTGAAATAATAACACTTTTAAGGATACGTTTAACCTCTTCTGTCTGGCCGTGATTTAACAGCGTTACCAAAGCGTCTGCCCATGCGGAAAGCTCTTTATTATTCATAGCCACACCTCCTCCTTGTAGGATATTATGTCTTGATTTTAACATAGTTTAAAGATAAATTGAATTTTTTTTGAAATCCCTCTTAAGTTTTCCATAACCCGTCCGATATAGTAGTCAGAACAAAGAAAATAAGGGTTCCAAACATTAAGGAAGGAACCGTTGCTGCCAGGGACGGCGGCTTAAGCGACAAGGACGCCGGACAAAACAAATTCTAATTCAGGGAGGAAAGAAAAATGGTAGTACAGCACAATCTGACAGCAATGAATTCCAACAGAATGTTAGGCATCACGACAGGATCTCTGGCAAAATCCACCGAGAAGCTCTCTTCCGGTTATAAGATCAACAGAGCAGCGGATGATGCAGCGGGACTTTCGATCAGTGAAAAAATGAGACGTCAGGTCAGGGGTCTTACCCAGGCCACCAGCAATGCACAGGACGGCATCAGCTCCGTTCAGACAGCAGAAGGCGCGCTGGCAGAAGTGCACGATATGCTCCAGAGAATGGATGAGCTGGCAACAAAGGCCGCCAACGGCACAATGAGCGAATCCGACAGGCAGAACGTACAGGACGAAATTGATCAGCTTACAACAGAAATAGATCGTGTGGCACAGACCACGAAATTCAATGAAACCTACCTCTTAAGAGGAACAAATACAACCAGCGACGGCACCATAAAGACTTATCTTAACGCCAAGAGTGCGGGTGTTGTGGGCCGCTTCTCCACCGTAGACGGTGTAGGAACTCCCGATACGAAGACCTCTATCACAAAAGTCTCCTATACGCTGGATAAGGACGAGCTCCTTAAGATCAAAAACATGAAAGCGGGTGACACCTACGATATAGGCGGTGTAGTATTCACCAGCGTAGCCCAGTCCGTAACCGGAACCTTAAGCTACACCCAGTTTAAGACCAGTGCAGAGCTCATCAGCAGGATGACGGATGCACTCATAAAGGCAAATAAGATCGGTGTTGCCGGAAAAGATACGGGAGTAGAAGGATCTGTCGAGCTTAAGACCACCGGAACCACGGTTTCCTGGGAGATCACCAAGGCTTTTGTAACTGTGGACGCTCCTCTTTCCATGAGCCTCCATGTAGGTGCCGACAGCTTCTCCAACAACAAGATTGACCTGCAGATCGAGAAGATGAACGCCAGAGGACTCGGAATCGAAGGTCTGAAGGTAAGCGGTACCAGCGCACAGAACGCAACCTTTGCTCTGGACGCTATAGCGGACGCGATAAACAGAGTATCGAATCAGCGCTCCACTCTCGGTGCTATTCAGAACCGGTTAGAGCACACCATCACCAACCTGAACAACGTTGTGGAGAATACCACAAGCGCGGAGAGCCAGATCAGAGATACCGATATGGCAACAGAGATGGTCAGATTCTCAAACTCCAATATCCTTCAGCAGGCCGGCCAGTCGATGCTGGCACAGGCAAACCAGTCGAACCAGGGAGTACTCTCACTCCTCAGCTAAGAAGCAAAATAAAAAATCTCAAAACCTCTCAAAAAATACCGGCGGAAATCCGCCGGTATTTTTTTAAGCAGGTTTACTTTACCTTCCACTTCCTTTATAATGTGGAGCATGAGTCCGAACAAAGATAAAATGCCGTTATCCCAGGAAGCTTCAAATGAGCCTCAGGGCAATCCTGCCGAGGGAGACGGCTATCAGTTTATAACCGAAAAGCGCAAGAAGAAACCGGTCAACAAACGCCGGGCTATCGGGCGTATTTTTTTCACTCTTTTTCTGGCGGTGCTCTTCGGAGCAGTAGCTTTTCTGGTGTTTTGGGAACTGAACCGCCGGCTTATGCCCCAAACCCGGAATACTATCATTGATCTTAAGGAGGTTCTGCCCGCCCTTTCCGCACCGGTAAGGGAAGTTCTTCCGGCAGTATCCTCAGCCGAGCTTCCGGAAACGGAACCTGAGGAGCTTCTCTCCGAAAACACGGCGGAAACCGTGCCGGACAAGGAAATCTCCGAAAACACGGGTGGCGTTTCGGAAAACATTGTCGACAGCGTTTCCTCCTCTCCCATTATCAACAACAACATTACCGAGCGGGTATCCCTTAATATCCAGGATTACCGCGGGCTTTACGGGGAGCTTTATCAGAGCGCAAGCAGGGCAGGCCTTTCTCTGGTTACTGTAACCGGAACAAGGTCAGACACCGATTGGTTTGAAAACGAGTATGAAGCTTCGGATCAGTCTTCAGGGCTTATTGTGGCCGATAACGGCAGGGAGCTTCTGATTCTCTCGGACGGAAATTCCATCGACAGGGCGGAGAGACTAAGCGTGGAATTTGCCGATGGAACCCGGGCAGAAGGCCGTGCGGGCAAAAGCGACCCCAATACGGGACTTATGATTATCGGGGTAGAGCTTTCGGATATAAGTGATGAAACGATGACCACGATTCGCAAGGCTGTTTTCGGCAACAGCTCTGTCTCCACCCTGGTCGGCGAGCCATGTATTGCCATAGGATCTCCTTTGGGTACTGCCTCTGTGGCCTACGGTTTTGTGACTTCGAATTCACGCAGCGTTTCAAAGATCGACAGGAACTTAAGGCTCCTTACTACGGATATATACGGATCCACACTGGCTTCCGGAGTCATAGTAAACTACAGCGGTCTGGTTCTCGGGGTCATCACGACGAAGGATACTCCGGCGGACACCTCAAATCTTATTTCCGCCTATGCCATATCGGATATCCGCGATGTGATTGAGAAGCTTTCAAATTCTTCATCCCAGTCCTGTCTCGGGATTTACGGAACGGATGTAACAGAGGAAGCCCAGAAAAAATATAATGTTCCCATGGGCGCCTTTGTGACGGAGATCGTCCTGGATTCACCTGCCATGGAGGCAGGGATTCAGAGCGGGGATGTCATAACAAAGCTGGGTACGGAGAGTGTTTCCTCCTTTGAAGACTATACAGCGGCTATTGACAATACCCACCCGGGAGATAACATAGTGGTGACTGTCGAACGCCGGTCACGGGACGAATTTGAGGAAATGACCTTCGACGCAAGGATCGACGAATTATAAAGAATAAGGAGCAACAATGAAATATCTGGCGGAACTTCGGGAGGGAGAGCGGATAAACGATATATATCTTTGCCGCGCCAAGCAGTCTGCTTTAACAAAAAACGGGAAGCCTTATGAAAACCTGACTATTGCGGACCGGTCGGGAAGTCTGAACGCGAAAATCTGGGAACCCTCCTCCGGGGGTATCGAAGATTTCGAAGAACTGGACTATATTCAGATCACCGGAGATGTGCTTAATTATCAGGGTGCTCTTCAGGTGTCCATAAAACGTCTTAAAAAAGCCAGAGCAGGAGAATATAATCCGGCGGACTACCTTCCGGTAAGTGAGCGGAACACGGATACAATGCGCCGTGAGCTCACGCAGTTCGTTGAGAGTGTGAAAAATCCTTTCCTTCACACCCTCTTAAAGCGCTTTTTCGCAGAGGACGAGGCTTTTCTGAAGATTTTTACCACCGCCTCGGCCGCAAAGCAGATCCACCACGGTTTTGTGGGAGGGCTTTTAGAACATACGCTTTCCGTCACAAAACTCTGTGAGTATTATACAAAAGCTTATCCCATTTTAAATCACGACCTGCTTGTTTCCGCTGCTCTCCTCCACGATATAGGGAAGGTCCGTGAGCTTTCGGCTTTCCCCCAGAACGACTATACCGATGAAGGACAGCTCGTCGGCCACATCGTTATCGGCGCTGAAATGATTTCTGAACGCGCGTCAACCATTGAAGATTTTCCTCCGGAGCTGCTTTCCGAGCTGACCCATTGTATTCTGGCCCACCACGGGGAATATGAATTCGGTTCCCCGAAGAAGCCCGCGCTTGTGGAGGCCATGGCTCTGAATTTTGCTGACAATACCGATGCGAGGATGGAGATGATGAAGGAGATTTTCGCATCCTCCGCCGGGCGGTCGGGATGGCTGGGCTACAACAAGCTGGTGGAATCCAATCTCAGAAAATCCGGGGAATGGTAATTTGATCAGTCTGAAAAAAAATGACATTTTAACCCTCAGGGTGGAGGGGTATGGTACAAACGGGGAAGGTATCGCGAAAGCGGGAACCTTTCCTTTGTTTATTAAGGATGCCGTGGCAGGGGACGAGATTCGCGCCCGTGTCACAAAGGTCTGTGCTCATCATGGTTTCGCGAGGATACTGGAAATCCTGACGCCTTCTCCTGACCGGATAAATTCGCTTTGCCCGGTGTCTGTCCGCTGCGGAGGCTGCACTCTCCAGGCAGTAAAATATGAGGCGGAGCTTAAGCTTAAGGAAAAGAAGGTTTTCGACTGCCTGCGACGCATCGGGGGTATACCGGAGAAAACGCTTCTTGCGGCGTCGGAGCCCATAGAAGGAATGGAACGTCCGGAGCATTATCGCAACAAGGCCCAGTATCCCGTGGGGCTTTCCGGAGAGGGAAAGCCGGTTATCGGGTTTTATGCCTCCAGAAGCCATGAAATCGTACCATGCGGAGACTGCATTTTATCTCCGGAGGAATTCGCCCCGATCTGCCGCACGGTTATCGAAACCATGGAGGAGTTTCATATCGCCCCGTATGACGAGGAGACTCATACAGGATTTATACGTCATATTTTTTTGCGCAAGGGCTTTGGAACCGGAGAAATCATGGTCTGTGTTGTTTCCGCCAAAGAAAATCTGCCCTGTAAGGACGTTCTGGCGGAAAGACTGGAGCAGATCCCCGGTGTCGTTTCAGTGCTTTTAAATATAAATCCCGAACGGACAAATGTCATTCTGGGAGACAAAACCATTCTTCTTTGCGGAAAAGAGCGTCTCACAGACACTCTCTCAGGTCTTTCCTTTAAAATTTCCCTTAAAGCCTTTTATCAGGTAAATCCCGTGATGACAGAACGTCTTTACCGAACTGTGGCGGAATACGCTTCACTAACCGGGAATGAAGAGGTCTGGGATATCTGCTGCGGTATCGGTACAATCGCACTGACTCTTGCCGGACATGCAAGGCTTGTCCACGGAGTGGAAATCGTTCCCGAAGCGGTGTCGGACGCAAGGGAAAACGCAAAGCGAAACGGTATAGACAACGTTGATTTTATCTGTGCTGATATTACGGAATTCGTACAGGAGAGGGGGGAATCCCTTCATGCAGACGTTGTGGTGCTCGACCCTCCGCGAAAAGGGCTTTCCCGAACGGTTCTGGATACCGTGATCCGTATGTCGCCGGAACGAATCGTTTATGTAAGCTGTGATCCGGCCACTCTCGCCCGCGATCTTGCCATACTCATTTCCGGGCCTTATTCCCTTACCCGTTTCCGGCCCTTCGACCAGTTCAGCCGGAGCGCGCATGTCGAGACGGTAGTATTGATGTCAAAGGTAGGAGTGGAATACGCTTGAAAGCCCAGTAATACTGCGGTTTTCGGGCAATCGGGCAAATTTAGCATCGAGCAGAGGAAACACTTCTCGGTAACTTATCCAAGGGTAAATCAG
>JAILBQ010000051.1 GCA_024680815.1 Lachnospiraceae bacterium
ATAAATCGGATTGCCGTGTTCCTCGTCCGAAATCGCGGCTGAGGCGATCTCAAAGAGATCTGCAAGACCTTCTTTTTCCACCATATCCTTCATCACAAATTCCGCCATCGGCGATCTGCAGATGTTCCCCGTGCATACGAACAATATTCTGATCAATTTTTCTGACTTCCTCGAAGTTTATTGGTTAACATAACACCTTCTTCGGTGACGACAAGATCCGTCAGCTCCCTGGCGGAAGAGGGCAGTTCTTTTTCGGAATGCTTTTCCTGAAAAGCGATTCCGACTCTGTGGCGGATGTTTTTCCGGGACTGAAGGTAGCTTTTGTAGCTTTTCTGCAGGGCTCCGCCTTCGGTCAACGCCGGGGATGGGATAAACACCACCGCGTCGTTTTTTTCATCGTCTTCGGGGAAGGTAAGACAACCGTCGTCCATCCGGGGAAAGATCACCGTTTCGGCATGGAGAGCCATATCCTCAAAGAAAGAGGAGATGTCCGGGCCTTCTTTTCCGGTGGGGCAGGCGAGATAGACACATCCGGCATACTGAGGGTTTGCGTGGAACAGATTGTACAGCGTTTCGCAGATACGTTCGTCTTTTTTATTCATGCTGAATCCTCCCGGCGCAAGCATTATCTCATATTTAAGGCCGGGTCGTCAAAAGCCGGTTTTGAGGGCCGCTTTCCGGCTCTTTCCCCGGGGTTTTCCTGTTATCCACACGATAATGTTGAAAAAATGTGGATAATGCGCTATAATTCTATGCCTATGAACCGGCGAGGGGGGCCAATGGGGAAGGACAGTAGTTAAAACAGCAGGATAGAGGCGTTTCATGGAGCAGGAAAATAAAAGCACTTCCTTCATGTTTAAAATTGCCGAATTTATCGTCGATAAACGAAAGGCCTTTTTTGTCGTATTCCTTGTGGCTTTCATGTATTGTCTGACGACTATTTCGAAGGTTAAGGTGGAAAACGACCTGGCGGAATATCTTCCGGAAACAACGGAGACACGCATAGGCGTTGACATCATGGACGAGGAATTCAAGACCTTCGGAAGCGCCCGTGTACTTATTACCAACGTGACCTATGACCGGGCCTTTCAGATTGCCCAGGGACTCAAGGAGATCGACGGGATCAGCCGTGTCCTTTTTTATGATGAGGACGACGAGCTCTATAACGATAAAAGCATAGACGAATATTACAGAGATTCTTCCGCTCTTATGACCCTGTCGTTCGAGGAAGAGAAGGAAACGGATTTAAGCCAGAAGGCCATCGCCGAGGTCCGGGATTATGTCCGTGACTATGACAGCTATGTTTATACAACGGTGGATCAGGACGATTCCGCGGAGCTTATCGAAGACGTCAAGCTGATCCTGGTTATTGTTGCCTTTGTTATTCTGGGAGTGCTGATTTTCACTTCTACCACATATATGGAGATACCCATCTTCATAGCAACCTTCGTTATGGCGGCTGCGCTGAATAAGGGTACAAATTTTTTTCTGGGCACGATTTCATTTATTTCCAACGCGGTGGATGTGGTTTTGCAGCTTGCCCTGGCCATAGATTATGCCATCATCCTTTTCCACAGGTTTATGGAGGAAAAGAACCGGGGGCTAAATGCCCATGACGCAATGGTACAGGCTCTCGGGAAGGCCATTGTCGAAATCTCTTCCAGCTCCCTTACTACTATCGGGGGTCTGGCAGCTCTTATTTTTATGCAATACCGCATCGGAATGGATCTGGGCATCGTCCTGATAAAGGCCATTGCTCTTTCCATGCTTACCGTTTTCCTCTTTATGCCGGCCCTTATCATGATGGCCCAGAATAATATCGAAAAGACACGGCACCGGAACTTTGTCCCGAAAATCAACTACTGGGGGAAGTTTATATTCTCCGTGCGTCATATTCTGCCTGTGGTCTTTCTCGTAATTGCAGGCTTCAGCTTTTATTTTTCCGGAAAATGTCCCTATATTTTTGACAAGAACTCTGCCAGCTCATACAGGAAGACAGACTATATCATCGCGAAGGAACGTATTGAGCAGACCTTTGATATCGGAAATCAGATGGCTTTAATCCTGCCCAAGGGCGATTATGACAAAGAGGCGCAGGTTATTGCCATGCTTGAGGAACAGGACTGTGTGGACACAATTACCGCCCTTGCCAATGTGGAAATCGGAGAAGCCAGGGAATATGTGCTGACGGATGCCCTTAATCCCCGGGAATTTGCGGAAATAGCCGAAATCGATGTGGGACTGTCCAGGGTGCTCTATACTGCCTACGCACAGGACAGGGAGGCTATCGGCGCTTTTATTGACGGAATTGATACCTACAGGGTTCCGGTGCTTAACATGATTGACTATATATATGAGGAAAAGGAGAAGGGAGCCTTCAATCTCAGCGATAAGCAGTCTGAGGATCTGGACGACATCCACGAGGATATCGACGAGGCGAGGAAACAGCTGGAGGGTGAGAATTATTCCCGTATAGTGTTTGTCCTGATGGGGGATGTGGAGGGGAAGGAAACCTTTGCAAATGTGGACCGGATTCGCGCAATGGCGCAGGAATACTACAGCCAGAGAATTTATCTGGTAGGGGATCCCACCTGCGACTACGATCTTAGTTCCTCCTTCAGCCATGATAACACGCTTATAAGTGTTCTGACCGCGTTTCTGGTGGGGATGGTGCTGCTGTTTACCTTCCAGTCCGCGGGGCTTCCCTTTGTGCTGCTTTTAACTATCCAGGGGAGTATCTGGATCAATTTCTCCATTCCCTATCTGATGGATTCTCCAACGTTTTTCCTTGGATATCTCATAGTGAGCTCCATCCAGATGGGAGCAACCATAGACTATGCTATTGTTATCACAAACAGGTATCTGTCTCTTCGTACCGAGTGCGGAACCAGACGGGAGGCAATTATACAAAGCCTTAATGAAGCATTTCCGACCATAGTTACCAGCGGGGTAATCATGGCTGTCTGCGGCTTTGTTGTCGGCTTTATCACTTCAAACGGCGTCATATCCCAGCTGGGACTGGCATTATGCCGGGGAACTGCAACCTCAATAATCCTGGTAATGAGTGTGCTTCCGATTCTCCTGTTTCACTTTGACCCGTTTATCGAGAAAACTTCCTTCTCGATAAATACCAACATCTCCCCGGGAAAACCGGTCAAAGCTGCCGGGCTTATGTATATTAACGGATCGGTCCGCGGGTACTTCAGCGGATATTTAAACGGCGCCTTCAGCGGAACCCTGAACGGTGATATGGATATAACCCTGCGAAAGGGAGAACACAGTCCCGGAAATATTGAGCCGGAGCCGGTTCCGGAGGAAAATGTGCCGGAGACGATTCCGGAGGAAAATGCGCCGGAGACGATTCCGGAGGAAATTGTACCGGAGACGGTTCCGGAGGAAAATGCGCCGGAGGAGCCGGACGCAGAAGCCGGAGGTGATGAAGATGAGATTTAGAAGAGGGTCTTCATTTCTGTCCTGGCTGCTTTCATTCGCCATTATTTTCAGCTCCGTATTGCCCGTAACGGTTCCGGTTTTCGCCTCCGACGGTGATGACGGCGTGCGCCTGACGGCCGGCGAGGCTTCCGCCGAGGAGGGAACGCTTCCCTCACGGGAGGTTGTGGAAATCAGTTCGGCAGAGGACCTTATAAAGCTTTCGAAGAAAAGTACTGCCGAGGTTTATTCCAGGGGCCGGGAATTTGTGGTTACGCGGGATATCGACCTTACAGGGTCGGACTATACTCCGATTTCGGTCATGGCGGGCACCTTTGACGGAAAAGGGCATACGATCAGCGGCTTTTCCCTTTCGTCGGATGCATCCGAGGCAGGCTTTATACGGGCCGTGGCCGCCGGGGGAACCGTCAGAAGACTCACGGTTTCCGGAGAGCTTTCCCCTAGAGGAACCATGAAAAACATAGGAGGAATTGCCGGAATTAATTACGGAACTATTGAAGATTCCGTTTTCCGGGGATATATTCTGGCGAAAGAGGACGCAGGCGGAATAGTCGGGAGAAATATGGAGGACGGAATCATTTCCGGCTGTGTTAACAAAGGCATCATTACAGCCACGAGAAGAACCGGGGGTATTGCCGGCTTTAATGAGGGCTATCTTATAAACTGTACAAACCGCGGCAGTGTCAACGCGATGTCCAAAAGTGTCCATGATCTTTTGGAAGAGAGGGATGAAGCTCTTGAAGTGGCAGGAGAAGAGATAGAAGATGAAAATGACAATCTGGATAAGCTCAATTTCGATAATTATGATTTCAAGGATGACGATCTTAAAAAGCTTTTCACCGATGAACACAGGGTTAATTATACCGGCGGAATTACCGGTGTTTCCCGGGGTTATACCACCGGCTGCATAAATAAAGGGGATGTGGGCTTCGATCACGTCGGCTACAACACCGGGGGTATTGTGGGCTATGAACGGGGTGTAATTTTCGACTGCACAAATCGGGGAACTGTGAAGGGAAGAAAAAATATCGGAGGGATTGCCGGAGAGTTTGAGCCCTATGTGGAGAACGTCTACCACGAGGATTCCATAGACAGAGCCCAGACAGAAATCGGTACGCTGATCGATATGACAAGCTCCCTGAATGATAAAATCGGAACGGAGGATGACAGGACACAGTTTAATATCGACGCGATAAGGGCGGGAACGGATGATCTCCGTGCCAGAGTAAAGGAGTGGAAGCAGTATTACCGCTGCAAGGACGACGGAATTGAGCGGGATTTCAGAGAGCGGGTGGACCTGATAAAGGAACTGGTCGATGATCTTGATTTCCATGTTAAGGACAAAAACGCGAAAAACGCGAAGAAGGATCTGAATGAAAATCTTGAAAAACTCTATCAGGCACTGGAGACGCTCAGGCAGATCGCGCAGCAGATTGTTTCGGCAGCGGGTCCCGGCCATGATATCAAGGAATTTGCTCCTGTCGGGAACGCAGATTTAATCGCGCAGATGGCACCGATCATTGAAAGCATGCTCAAGGACACCGAGGTTTTGTTGAATTTTGCCGAAGCTCTCGGGGAAGAAGCAAAGGACTTTAAAGAGGATCTGGAGGATATCCGCGATAAGCTGGATGAACTCGATTCCTATGTCTACAGCGTTTATGACGATTATCAGAACGAGCTTAGAAAAACCGATGATGATCTTACGATGCGTATTGACAACATCGCCGATCTGATGGATGTTCTTGCAGACGGTTTAAAGGGCTCCGACAGGGTTATCAGGGATCAGCTGGATGAAATGGTGGATCAGATGCAGCTTATCAACTCCACCATTGATGACGGCTTTGATGAAATCGACCGGGAGTTTGCCAGACTCAGGGATACGGAAAATGCCACGGAGATTTTTGACGATATTTCCGACTACAACGATGTAATGCCCGAGAAGGGCAACATGATGGACTGCGTCAATGATGGAAGTATCGCGGGGGATATTAACGGCGGCGGAATTGCCGGTGTGGTGGATATAGATGACGGTATTCAGTCGGATTTTGAAGTTGTTTCCGGCGGGGATGTGAGTCTGAATTATGACAGAACCCAGAAAGCCACGATCTTAAGATGTACGAATTACGGCGTGGTGACTGTCAAGAATAACTATGCCGGCGGAATTGCAGGACGGGCTGATGTGGGCGCCATTATCGGCTGCGGTAATTTCGCTCCCGTAAGTACCGGGGAGGGGGACTATGCCGGCGGCATAGCGGGAAAAAGCGGCTTTGTGGTTCGGAATAACTATTCCATGGGCGTCATTGACGGAAAGGACTATGTGGGCGGAATAACAGGCTTCGGCTATGAGCTCAGCGGAAATTACGCCATGGTCACCGTGGATATGGAGGACGGTGAAAAGAGAGGCTCCATTGCGGGTGATTTTGACGAAGAGGGGACGGTTTCGCAGAATTATTTTGTAAGTTCCACTCCTGCGGTCAACGGACTCACCTATGCCGGACAGGCCACGGAATTAAGCTATGAGGAGCTTATCGCGATTCCGGATATTCCGAAGGAGTTTCGCTCAATGAAGGTCACTTTTGTGGCAAACGGAAAAGTAATAGCCGAAAAGCATGTCTCCTACGGTTCGTCCATAGATCCGGAGGATTATCCGGAGCTTCCGAGGAGCGAGGATAAATTCGGAGTCTGGGAAAATGTGGATCTTGGTAATATCCGGCAGAATGTGGTGGTAAACGCGGAGTATATAACATGGACCACCACCATAGCCTCTGCGGAACCGTTCCCGGTGCTTTTATTTGAAGGGGATTTTTACAGGGGAACCTCCCTTTCATTTAACCGCTTTCCGGCTGATGGTTCAGTGAAGCTGGAGGGATATGAGGTTCTTGATGAGTACACATATTCCATAGAAAGCGAATACGGTGTTTCAGCCACGGACTTTGAGGCCAGACTTCTCGCTGACGATTACAAATCCTATGATACCATAGCAATAAGGGACGGAAAGAGTATCCGCACGGTGGATTGCCGGCGTGACGGGAGATATATGGTGTTTCCCCTTAAGGAAAATGAAGGCTTTCTGGTGGTTCGTCCGAGAAAGGCCACGCTCATAAGGGTGATTCTGACAGGCGTAGCCGCGGCCCTCCTCCTGTTCCTCCTGATTCTTATTATTGCGGGGATTGTTAAGGGAGCCGTTAAAAAGAAGGAAGAATAACAGTAAGAACCCGGCAGTAAACTGTCGGGTTCTTTGAGGGGAGTATAAATAATTAATAAGGGGTTATCATAAAAAGAACCGAACAGATTCTTTTTACATGAAAAGAATACCACTATAAGCATAAAAATGCAACACTAAAACGCAACTTTTTATTCGCCAGTGAATGCTGATGGACGCCAGGAAATGTTCGGGGCTGATTTTACGCTTCCTTTGGGGATAAATTGGCTGTATGGTTTGTACTCAGCTTCGCCTGTGGATAAAAAACCGGATAAATCGGCGCTGAGTGTGCCGTGAAATACAGCCGGAAACGTCAGGACGGGTGCCGCTTAACGGTGTCAGCGGTGGCCGATATTTCTGGTGAGCATGTATATGAGGAAAAGAACAAGGGCGGCCGGCCAGAAAATATATAGCAGAACGCCCATTGCACTGACGAACAGACCAATGATCAAAAGCACGAGAATCAGCAGAAGCGCAAGGATCATATAGAATTTGAAACCGGGTTTGCCGGAGCTTTTCCGCCGTTTCTTTTCGGAAGAGTTTTTCTTTCTGCTTTCGTCTTTTTCGGAGGATTCTTCCCAGCTTTCGGAGGCATAATTGCCGGTGGCGAGATTCGGGTCGGAGGTGTCAATAATCGTGCGGGCGATAAGACGCGGTTCTCCAAGGCTCTTAAGAATTTCTTCTTCGCTTTTTCCCGAACGGATTTCCGAGGCGATGTATTCGTCATAGTATTCCAGGTTTTCATTTAAAACCGAATCGCTGACATTACCGGACAATGTGGTTTTTAGTTCATTCAGGAATTCATATCGCGTCATGTTTTTTCCTCAGAAAAGCTTTTTTACGGAGGCGCCCTCTAAGAGCCTTCCCTTTACGACTATTCGGTTGTACGTCCGCCGATGGGGGCTTTCGACCTGGGCGATGAGCTCCAGAGCCGCTTTCTGCCCTATGGCTTCCGTATCCTGCTTCAGCGTTGTCAGAGGAGGGCGGAAGACGGTTGTATAATTCAATCCGTCATATCCGGCAATTGAAACATCCCCGGGTATACTTAAGTTTAAATCAAATACCGCATTAAGTCCACCGATCATGGCGTAATCATCCGGATAGGCGATGCAGGTCGGCGGCTGTCCCGCGGAAAGCAGCTCTTTTGTATGCTGATAGGCGGATTCGGGATCCCGGTATTTCCCCCGGAGCAGATATTCCGGAGAAAGGGAAATCCTGTGTGCAGAAAGACTCTCACGGAAGCCTTCCATCCGGTTTTTTGTCACATCGTTATCATCTCCGAAGATATAGGCGATTTTTCTGTGGCCGCTGTCGCAGATATAGTCTGTAAGCTGCCGCATTCCGGTAATGTTGTCAGAGATTACCGAGGATGCATGCGGGTGGTCACAGTCGATGGTGACAACGGGGATATCGCTTTCGATAAGGTCAGCAACCTGCGGATCCTTAAAATCCACACAGGCAATGACTGCTCCGTCGATACCGCGGTAACGGCTGTGCTCCAGATAGGTCATGGGGTGGAATTCCTGATTGACATTTATAAAGGTGATGTCATAACCGTTGGCTTCCGTCGTGACCTTGAAGCTGTCGAGCACCTGCGAAAAATAGTTGTGTTTTAACCCGCTTCTGGCGGCATCCACAAACAAAACTCCCAGATTATAGGTACGGTTGGTTTTTAAGGCCCGGGCGGAGGAGTTGGGGAAATAGCCCATCTCCCTTGCGGTATTGCAGATTAATTCCCGGGTTGGGGCGCTTATGTCGCTTCTGTTGTTCAAAGCCTTGCTGACGGTGGCGATGGAAACTCCGCAGCGCTCGGAGATATCTTTCATGGAAATCATGTGAGGACGTGGCTCCTTAAACGTTTAAGTGATTATACCACAGGGATTTTTATTTTTAAAGGCATATAAAGGCGGCTTTCTTGACTTAATTCCTCCGGAATCTTACAATAGTTTCATGCGCGGGCTGGAACTGACCGCCACCTGTCATTTCGGGCTGGAGGCGGTTTTAAAGAGGGAAATATATGATCTGGGATATGACGTGACTTCCGTTTCGGACGGGAGGGTGGAGTTTTCCGGAGATGAAGAGGCAGTGGCGAGGGCAGATATTTTCCTGCGCAGCGCAGAGCGGATTCTGATAAAGGTGGGAAGCTTTCATGCTGAAACGTTTGATGAGCTTTTCGAAGGCACAAAGGCTCTCGACTGGGAGTCGTTTTTGCCGCGGGACGCAAGATTCTGGGTGAAAAAGGCTTCCAGTGTCAGATCAAAGCTTTTCAGCCCGTCCGATATCCAGTCGATTGTTAAAAAGGCCATAGTTGACAGGCTTTCCGGTATATATCATATACAGCGTTTTCCCGAAACCGGGGCGGAATATCCCCTCCGGGTGTTTCTGCTTAAGGACGAGGTTTTTATCGGCCTGGACACAACGGGAGAATCTCTTCATAAACGCGGTTACCGGAAAATGCAGGGAGAAGCGCCTATCGCGGAAAACCTGGCGGCGGCGCTCATCCTCTTAACACCCTGGAAAAGGGGACGTATCCTTGTGGATCCTTTCGCGGGAAGCGGGACGATTCCGATTGAGGCAGCAATGATTGCTGCCAATCTGGCTCCCGGGAGAAACAGGAGCTTTACGGCGCAGAATTGGGAAGAGTTAATTTCTCCTTCTGTCTGGAAAGAAGCTTTTGAGGAAGCGTCGTCGCTCGAACTGTCCGGAGCCGAAAGTGATATACAGGGCTATGATATTGACAGTTCTGTTCTTAAGGTGGCAAGACAGAACGCGGAACGGGCCGGCGTCGGAAAATGGATTCACTTTCAGGAACGGGATATGAGAGCTCTTTCACACCCTAAGAAATACGGCTTCATTATTACCAATCCGCCTTACGGGGAACGCATGGAGGATAAGAAAAATCTTCCCGTGCTGTACACCGATTTCGGTCATGCCCTCGACAGGCTGGATACCTGGTCGGTGTATCTGATTTCCTCCTTCGACGGAACGGAAAAATATCTTAACCGGAAAGCTGCAAAAAAACGAAAGATCTATAACGGAATGATCCGCGCGGATTACTATCAGTTTCCGGGGCCCAGGCCATGAAACGTATATTCAGTGATCCGACCGGTGTTTTACTGGTGCTTTTCGGTGTGCTGGCTGTTTCGGGAATTGTACTATTATGTCTCGCGGGAGGCGGCGCGATTTCACGGGAGCGGATTTTACCCGCCGAGGGCGTATGGAACGGGAGCGAAAGAACGGAGGAGCTTTCCGTGAATAAGGCTTTTGCTCATGTTCCTGACTATGACATTGAAGGGTTTATCACAATACCTTTGCCGGAAGGAGCTTCTCCGGACTCTTGCGAAGTAGTGCAGGATATTTCCCACCGGAAGACGACGGTGTTTATCCGGGATGTTCCGAAGGATTTTTATTCGGAGCACCCGTTTTCCGGAGCTTCCGGAGATGTAACAGGAATGTATTACAGGTACATTGACGGCACAGCCGAGCTTGAGATTCTTACGGACGGAATACTCGAAGCGGAAACCATGGAAAACAACGGAAAGCTCTATCTTGGCTTTGTTTCTCCGAGAGAATGTTTTCCGAGGATTTATGTGGTCGATCCCGGCCATGGCGGGGATGATCCGGGTCATACTTCAAACGGGGTCATGGAAAAGGATGTGGCGCTTCAGCTCTCCCTTATGCTTGCGGGAGAGCTTTCCGATGAAAGCCACGGTGTGTATCTGACCCGCTCGGAGGATGTAAGCATGGGCGAAGAGGAACGCTCGAAGCTGATCCGGGATCTGGAAGCGGATGCGGTGATCGGCATTCATGCCGAGGCCGACCCTGTGACCCGGGTCAGCAGCGGTGTGACAGCTGACGCGCTTTACGGTGCCGATCCGGTTATTGCCGGGAGTATCGCCCGGGCGGTGTCAGAGGCAACGGGGCTTGATATATTTCCGGGGAATGATACTGAGGGATGCGGGGGCGCGCTTATTGCCGGAGTTCCCTGTTACAGGGTAGGCTTCGGCTTTTTAACAAATAAACGGGATGCGACTTTTGTTTCGGACGGGGAAAATGAACTTTCAGCGGCGCGGGCCATAGCGGACGCAATTCGCGCATCGGAAGAGCAGTAAGGATTTAAAAATGATCGATAAAATAATTTTTGCCACCGGGAATCAGAATAAGCTTAAGGAAATACGGCAGATACTGGGAGATTTCTGCGGGAACATCGTGACAATGAAGGAAGA
>JAILBQ010000009.1 GCA_024680815.1 Lachnospiraceae bacterium
TGATGGTAAAAATAAATATAATTGAAAAAGCGCAGGAAAGAAATCTGTGCAAATCTTACAAACCAATTTAACAGGAGGTAAACATGAAAAAGAAGGTAATCAGTGTAATTCTTTCTTCCGCAATGGTACTTACCCTGCTCGCGGGCTGTACCGGAGAAGCAGCTGCTCCGGCAGCAGAGGCTCCGGCGGCAGAGGCTCCGGCTGCAGAAGAGGCTGCCCCCGCTGAGGCGGCTGCGGAAGAGACTGCAGAAGCTCCGGCTTCTGAAGGCGGCAAGGTATTCGGTTATACCTGCATGGACGGCACAAATCCGTTCTTCGTGGCTCTTGAGGCTGCTATCAAGGAAGTCGTGGAAAGCCACGGCGATACTCTTGTATCCGTGAACCCTCTGAATGATTCCAATACCCAGATCGACCAGGTGGAAGACCTTATTTCCAAGGGTATCGACTACATGTTTGTTAACCCCGTGGATGCCGACGGCATCATCCCTGCTCTGGATATGCTTAAGGAAGCCAATATTCCGATCTTCGGCTTTGATACCCAGGTTGGCGATATGAGCTATCTTGTATCCTATGCCGGTTCCGATAACTACAACGCAGGTTTCGTCTGCGGCGAAGATCTTGTGAAGAAGCTTCCTGACGGCGGCGACATTCTTGTTCTGGATTCCCCGACAATGCAGTCCGTTACCGACCGTGTAAACGGCTTCATGGATGCCATTGACGGCAAGGGCTTCAACGTAGTAGGCCAGCAGGATGCTGTTGGTAACCTTCAGGTTGCACAGGAGAAATGTACTGACCTCTTAACAGCTCATCCCGATGTTGTTGCTATCTTCGGCGGAAATGATCCTACGGCTCTCGGCTGCCTTGCAGCTGCCGAAGCGGCAGGCGTAAAGCCCCTCATCTATGGTGTTGACGGTTCTCCGGACATCAAGGCTGAGTTAAAGAAGCCTGAAAGCTGCATCGAAGGCACCGGCGCACAGTCACCGGTCACTATCGGCAAGACCATTGCCGAGACTGCTTATAAGTGGATCGACGGCGAAGACGTAGAGGCCTTCATCCCCATCGAGACCTTCCTTATCACGGCTGACAACGTTGACGAGTACGGCACAGACGGCTGGCAGTAAGATTTTGTCTTAAAAAAAGCTGATTTTTTAAGGGCCTTGCCCCGGCGGGCAGGGCCCTTTAACGCGAAATATCGGTTATTACCGGATTCTGAATTATTTAGGGGTGAACAGAGTGAGCGAAAATGCTTTTTTACTTGAAATGAAGGGCGTGAATAAATCCTTCCCGGGTGTCAAGGCACTTTCCGACGTAAACTTCGAGCTCAAGGCCGGAGAAATCCATGCCCTGCTCGGCGAGAACGGTGCCGGGAAATCCACGCTGATAAAGGTTCTCGGCGGTATTTACATCGCGGAAGCCGGTGAGATATATATCAACGGACAGAAGGTTAATATAGACGGTGTTCTGGCAGCCAGAGAAGCGGGTATTTCCATTGTGCACCAGGAGCTGGTGCTGGTGCCCTATATGACGGTTGCCGAAAACATATTTTTAGGGCGGGAGCCGGGGACGAAGTGGAATGTTGACCGGCATAAGATGAGTGAGGACGCCCAGAAGCTTCTGGACGCTTATGACATGCATATCGATGCGGACAGCCTCGTGGAGCATCTGACCATAGCCCAGAGGCAGATGGTTGAAATAGTCAAGGCCATTTCCTTTGACGCCAAGATCCTGGTGCTGGATGAGCCCACCTCGTCCATTTCCGACAAGGAGATTAATTTCCTCTTTGAAACCATGAGGAATTTAACGAAGCAGGGCGTCGGCATCATTTATATTTCCCATAAGATGAGTGAGCTGGCCGAGATCTGCGACCGGGTTACGGTCATGCGAGACGGCTTTACCGTGGGAACAAGGGTGGTTAAGGAAACCACAACGGACGAGCTTATCGCCCTTATGGTGGGCAGAGAGCTCACCAATTATTATACCAGGGACTTCACCGAGTCTGATGAGGTCGTTTTAAAATGTGAGCATATTTCCGACGGCAAGATGGTAAAGGATGTTTCCTTTGAGCTCAGAAAGGGAGAGATCGTGGGCTTCGCAGGCCTGGTGGGAGCGGGACGGAGCGAAACCATGAAGGCGGTCTTCGGCCTGACTCCCGGCTCAAAGGGGGAGATTGAGGTCAAGGGCAGAAGGGTTGAAATAAACAGCCCCATCGACGCCCTGAAAAACGGAATCGCCCTGGTGCCGGAAAGCCGGAAGGATGAGGGGTTGTACGGGGTTCAGAGCGTCCGTTTCAACTCCACGATAGAGGTTCTGGATGAGTTTATAAAAAATCTCCGGGTGGATCATGCCAGAGAAGAGGAGATCACCCAGACGTATATTGATAAAATGGCCACCAAGACCCCCAGCCAGGAGCAGCAGATAAGCAACCTGTCCGGCGGAAACCAGCAGAAGGTCATGATAGGGCGGTGGCTGGCCACAAATCCCGAGATACTGATTCTGGATGAACCTACCCGCGGCGTGGACGTGGGTGCAAAGGCGGAAATCTATTCCATAATGAATGAGCTGGCAAAGAGCGGGATGTCGATCATCATGATTTCCTCCGAGCTGCCGGAGATCATCAATATGAGCGACCGGGTCTATGTCATGTATGAGGGTAATGTTACGGGATGTCTCAATCACGTGGATGTGACTCAGGAAAGCATCATGCAGAGGGCAGCGCTGTCGGCTGATGCGCAGACAAACGATAAGGAAAGCTAAGGAGGTAGTTCTGAAATGGGTTCCAAATTCAAAAAAGGGGTTGTATCCTACTTTAAACAAAATCTGGGTATCATTGCCGCGTTTATCGTAATGTGTCTGTTCCTGGTGGTTTTTCCCACGACCAGAACGACATTCGCAACCAGCAAGAATATTTTCAACATCTTAAGGCAGAATGCTTCCAACCTGTTTCTGGCTACCGGAATGACGATGGTCATTATCCTGGGCGGCATCGAGCTTTCAGTGGGCTCGGTTATCGCTCTTTCGGGCTGTGTGGCCGCGGGCTGCGTCGTGAACCTGGGGCTTCCGGAGATAATAGGGTTTCTGGCGGCAGTGGTTGTGGGCGGAATAGTCGGTCTTTTCAACGCCTTCTTTATTTCAAACACCGACATCCCTCCGTTTATCGTTACTCTTGCTTCGATGAATATCGCAAAGGGCGTGGTGCTGGTCTTTACCCAGGGCGTGCCGATCCGGTGTCTCACGGACGCGTTTAAATTCCCGGGCGTCGGCTATATCGGGTTCATTCCGGTTCCGGTCATACTGATGCTGATTGTTTTCGTGCTTGCCACGATTATCATGAACCGCACACAGCTGGGGCGGCATATCTACGCGGTGGGAGGCAATACCCAGGCGGCCAGATTCTCCGGTATCAATGTCAAGAAGGTTAAATTCATCGTATATGTCTATACAGGACTGATGGCGGGACTCGCAGGCGTGGTTGTGGCCTCCAGACTTTATTCCGGACAGCCCACTGCCGGTGACGGCGCGGAAATGGACGCCATCGCCGCTGTCGTTGTCGGAGGAACCTCCATGAGCGGCGGCTCGGGTACTCTGGGCGGCACCCTGATCGGAGTGCTCATTATCGGAGTCTTAAATAACGGCCTTAACCTTTTGGGCGTTGACTCCAACTGGCAGTACATTGTAAAGGGGCTGGTTATTCTCCTCGCGGTCTACATCGACTGGTTAAGAAACAAGAAGGCAGGGAAGTAACAAACACTCTTGTAATATAAACGTAATTTTAGTAAAATCTGAATAAATAATGTTTGGTGGAAGCACCACACGGAATCATTGGAGGAAAATGAATGAAAGTCTATACAACTGATAAGATTCGTAACATTGCGCTGTTGGGCCACGGTGGAGCGGGAAAGACCTCTCTGGCGGAGGCTATGGCAAACCTGGCGGGCCTTACGAATCGGCTGGGAACCGTCAATGACGGCAACACAATAAGCGACTATGACAAGGAAGAGCAGAAGCGGAAGTTTTCGATTCATACCTCGGTGATTCCAATTGAGTGGGAGGGGATGAAATTCAACTTTCTCGATACTCCCGGATATTTCGACTTTGTAGGAGAGGTAGAAGAGGCTGTCAGTGCGGCTCAGAGCGCGATTATCGTCGTGAACGGCAAGGCAGGCGTCGAGGCCGGAACAAGGAGGGCCTGGGAGCTGTGCGAAAAATACAATCTTCCCCGCATGTTCTTTGTTTCCAATATGGATATCGACAATGCCAGCTTTAAAAACGTGCTTGAGCAGCTGACCGAGCTTTACGGCAAGAAGATAGCGCCTTTCCATTTTCCGGTCCGCGAGGACGAGAAGTTTGTGGGCTATGTTAACGTTGTGGCTGAAAAGGCCTTTAAATGGGACGCCAAGGGCAAGGCGCAGGAATGCGATATTCCCGATTATTCGAAGGAAAACCTTTCAGCTTACCGCGACGCCATGATGGAGGCGGTGGCCGAGACCAGCGAGGAGTTCATGGACCGCTATTTCGGCGGAGATACCTTCTCCGAGGCGGAGATCCGCGCGGCTCTTCATGCCAGCGTCTGCGACAGCACCATAGTTCCTATTTCCTGCGGATCCAGCACCCTGATTTACGGGGTCTATACTCTCCTGGATGACTGCGGAAAATATCTGCCGAGTCCCGAGGGCAGGGAATACGCCGGCATCAATATCAATACAAACGAGATATTCGAGGCGAATTACGACTTTTCGAAGCCCAAGTCCGCAATGGTATGGAAGACCATCGTCGATCCCTTCATCGGGAAATATTCACTTATCAAGGTGGCCTCCGGCGTCATCAAGAGCGGCGATACCCTCTATAACGAGGATAAGGATACGGAGGAGCGCACCGGCAAGCTCTATGTGATGTGCGGCAACAAAGCCACCGAGGTGGAGGAGCTCCATGCCGGAGATATCGGGGCATTCGCGAAGCTGGATAAAACCAGAACCGGAGACACCCTTTCCACAAAAGCCATGCCGGTTCGCTTTGCAAGACCGCAGATTTCCTCTCCCTATACGGCAATGCGTTACAGAGCCGTCAATAAGGGTGATATCGATAAGATTTCCCAGGCTATCGCAAAGATAGCCACAGAGGATCTGACTCTTAAGAACGTCAACGATGCCGGAAATTCCCAGACCCTGCTGGTGGGTATCGGCGATCAGCATCTGGAAATCGTCAAATCCAAGCTGGAAAACGAATATAAGGTTCAGATCGAGCTGGATAAGCCCAAGGTGGCCTACCGTGAGACGATTCGCGGGAAGAGCGATGTGGAAGGGAAATACAAGAAGCAGACCGGCGGACACGGCCAGTACGGCCATGTAAAGATGACCTTTGAGCCCTCCGGCGATCCGAGCCAGCCTTTCATCTTTGAAGAGAAGGTTGTGGGCGGCGCCGTGCCGAAGAACTTCTTCCCCGCGGTGGAAAAGGGACTTGCGGAATCTACGGTTCGCGGGCCTTTGGCGGCCTACCCGGTTGTGGGCGTGAAGGCTACGCTTTACGACGGTTCCTACCACCCTGTGGACTCCTCAGAGCAGTCCTTTAAAATGGCAGCCAGCATGGCGTTTAAGGACGGCTTCATGAAGGCTCAGCCCATCCTCCTTGAGCCCATTATGACCCTTAAGGTGACGGTTCCCGACAAGTTCACCGGCGATGTTATGGGCGATCTCAACAAGAGGCGCGGGCGCGTGCTCGGTATGAATCCCATCGGCGGCGGAAAGCAGACCGTGGAAGCGGAGATTCCGGAGTCCAACCTCTTCGGCTACAACACCGATCTTCGCTCGATGACGGGTGGTACCGGTGACTATGAATACGAATTTAACCGTTACGAGCCGGCGCCCAGTGATGTTCAGGCCAAGGAGATCGAGGCCAGAAAGGATAAGCTCGTTGACATCACCGCTGACTGAGATATCCGAAAGGAAAAAACTGTTTATTGAGTATGCAGCCGTTCTTTTGAGCGGCTGCATATTTATAATGCTCGCTTCTTCCTGGACCAGTCCTCTTTTTCCTTATGCCTACGGCTATGACGCCTCCTGGTACGTGATCGCGGGAAGGCTTATTCTGGACGGGCGGGTACCGTATGTGGATTTTTTCGATCTGAAGGGGCCGGCCTTTTTTTTCTATGAAGCTCTGGGCCAGCTTTTAATACGGGGAAGGGGAGGGGTATATCTGCTGCAGTGTATTTCTGTTTCGCTGACGGCTCTTTTCCTTCATAAAACAGCGAGACTCTTTGTGGGCCGGAAAGCCTCGGGTCTTGCCTTTGTACTTTTCTATTTTGTTTATGTCAGTCCTCTCTGGGGCGGAAACACGGTAGAGGAGCTTTTTATGCCCTTTAACGCCGCGGCCGTTTATTTCGCGTTGAGGGCAGTGACGCAAAAGGAGAGGGACGTGCGTGCTCCGGCCTTTGTTTTCGGAGTGGGAGCCGCCGCCTTCATGCTCTCCAAGGCCACAGTTGCCATGACCCTGTTTGCTGCCCTTATTCTGGTGCTCGTTGTTTTTATCCGGGAAAGGCGTTACAGGGATATCCTGCTGTCGATTGGCTTTTTTCTCTTCGGAATGGCCGCACTCTGGCTTCCGGTGCTGTTTTATTTTGCCTTTCGGCATGCCCTGAAGGAATTCTTTTACGCTGTATTTGTTTTTGCCTTCAAACGCTCCACCGATTATTATGAAGCCTTTTCCTTTGATTGGGAAAAGCAGCTTTTTATCTGCCCGGTGTCGCTCCTTTGCGCTGTTATCCTGAGGCCGAAGTATATTTTTACCGGAGAGGAAAAGGAGGAAGAGCGCCTTAAAGCTCTGCGCATGCTTCTGTTTATTTTTGCACCGGTTTCCTATGCCCTTCTGCATCTCGGAACGCCCTATACCTATTATTTTATTTCCCTGATGCCTCTGTTTTTCCTGACTCTTGTGTATATCTTTTCTTTTTACGAAGAGCTTTTAAAGCACCGCACTTTTTCCTCCGCCCGCCATCTGCGTGCAGTTCTTATATCCACAGCCCTTGTTACCGTGGTGCTCTGCTTCTATTTTGTTCCGACCAGGGATAAGCTCAGGGAAAATATCGGCATAATCCGGGATAAGGTGGATATCGAGGAGGTGGAAGGGTATCATGAGTCCCTTAGCCTGGTGCCCGAGTGGGAAAGGCCGGATATATTCAATCTGGAAACCGGTATGATTTTCTATGACGTTACGGATACTCTTCCCGCAAACCGGTATCCGGTAAACTGTCCGTACTTCATGCATCTGGACGGGAGGATTGCCGCGTATATCCTGGATGTCCTGACCAATGAGAAGCCGAAGTGGATAATGTCGGAGGAAATCGGGGATTTCGACTATGACGAGGTGAGGGACATAGTATTGGAAAATTATGAAATGATCAATTACAACGGCTATGAGGAGCTCTGGAGAAGAATTGACGATTTCCGAAGTCGTGAGGAAGCCGAGAATGCCGGGTATGAGGAGATAGATGAATATGAAGAGGTATATGAGGACGAATAGCTGAAGGGCTTTGGCGTCTGCAGGTGTTTTCTTGACAAGCCCTGCAGAGATAATTATCATATGTACACAGATAATTCTTGGAGGGTAATGAAATGTCAGAAGCTTATAATCATGCGGAAATTGAAGAGAGATGGACAAAGGAATGGGAGAAGAATCCCGTAAATCCCTATGATGAGACAAAACCCAAGTATTACTGCCTGGATATGTTTCCCTATCCCAGCGCCAATGGCCTCCACGTGGGGCACTGGAGAGGATATGTGATCTCCGATGTCTGGAGCCGGTATATGCTGATGAAGGGGCATTACCTGATTCACCCCATGGGCTGGGACGCTTTCGGGCTTCCGGCGGAAAATTACGCCATAAAGATGGGGATTCATCCTGCCGTTTCCACTGCGGAAAATGTTAAGAATATAAAGAGGCAGATTAACCAGATTGCTGCGATTTATGACTGGGACAGGGAGGTCAACACGACTGATCCGGAATTTTACCGCTGGACCCAGTGGATTTTCGTGCAGATGTTTAAAAAGGGTCTGGCCTACGAGAAGGAAATGCCGATTAACTGGTGTCCCTCCTGCAAGACCGGTCTTGCCAACGAAGAGGTGGTAAACGGCAAGTGTGAACGGTGCGGCGCCGATGTCACAAAAAAGAATTTAAAGCAGTGGATGCTGAAAATTACGGCCTATGCGGACAGGCTTTTAGAGGGACTTGACGGCCTTGACTGGCCCGAAAAGGTCAAGAAGATGCAGAGTGACTGGATAGGACGCTCCTACGGCGCCGAGGTGGATTTTAAGGTCGACGGAAGGGACGAGACCATAACGGTCTATACCACAAGGCCGGACACGCTGTTCGGGGCCACCTTCATGGTGCTGGCGCCCGAGCATGAGCTCTCCGCAGACCTCGCCACCGAGGAAACAAGGGAGGCGGTAGAGAAATATATTGCGGACGCGGCGAACAAGTCCAATGTGGACAGACTTCAGAACAAGGAAAAAACCGGAGTCTTTACCGGCAGCTACGCCCTCAATCCCCTGAACGGAGCGAAGATTCCGATCTGGCTCTCCGATTATGTACTTGCGGATTACGGAACAGGAGCGATTATGTGCGTTCCCGCCCATGACGACCGGGACTTTGAGTTTGCGAAAAAATTTGACATTCCGATTATTCAGGTTATTTCGAAGGACGGGAAGGAACACGGGGAGCTTACGGAGGCCTATACCGCGGCGGAAGGCATCATGATCAATTCCGGAGAATGGAACGGTATGGAGAGCGCGAAGCTGAAGACGGAGGCGCCCCATATAATAGAGAAAAAGGGCCTCGGTCACGCGAAGAAAAACTATAAGCTCCGGGACTGGGTCTTCTCGAGGCAGCGCTACTGGGGTGAGCCGATACCGATTATTCACTGCCCGAAATGCGGCTGTGTGAGCGTACCGGAGGAAGAGCTGCCTCTGTTATTGCCGGATGTTGAAAAATACGAGCCCACAGGTACCGGAGAGTCTCCTCTTGCTGCCATCGATTCCTGGGTTAACTGCAAATGTCCGGAGTGCGGGGCGGATGCAAAGAGGGAAACCAATACGATGCCCCAGTGGGCCGGCTCCAGCTGGTATTTCTTAAGATATGTGGACAATAAGAACGACAGGGAGCTGGTTAACAGAGAGCAGGCCGATAAATATCTGCCGGTGGATATGTATATCGGCGGTGTGGAGCATGCGGTGCTGCATCTGCTCTATTCCCGGTTCTATACAAAGTTCCTCTATGATATAGGAGTCGTAGGCTTTGAAGAACCCTTTAAAAAGCTCTTTAACCAGGGGATGGTTACCGGAAAGAACGGGGTTAAGATGAGCAAATCCCTGGGCAATGTGATTTCACCCGATGACCTGGTAAGAGATTACGGCTGTGATTCATTGAGAATGTATGAGCTCTTTGTGGGGCCGCCTGAGCTGGATTCGGAATGGGATGACAGGGGAATCGACGGAGTCTACAGATTTCTTTCAAAGTTCTGGAACCTCTGCATGGACAATATAGACAGAAATGCTCCGGAAACTCCGGAGCTTAAGACATTGCGAAGCCAGTTAACGGATACGATCACAAAGAGACTTAACGCTTTCTCTCTGAATACCGTGGTGTCCGGCTTCATGGAATTCAATAACCGCCTCGGGAAAATCTCCGCGGAGAGCGGTGTGGACAGGGAGACTTTAAAAACATATGTTTTTTTACTCGCGCCCTTTGCTCCTCATATTGCGGAAGAGCTGTTCCACAGGCTGGGCGGTACCGGTTCGGTATTTTCGCAAAGCTGGCCGGAGGCGGATGCAGCCGCTCTGGTGGAAGAAACCAGGGAAATTGCGGTGCAGGTGAACGGAAAAATGCGGGGGAAGATTACGATTGCCGTTGACGCCGACGAGGCGACGGCGATTGCGGCAGCGAAGGAAGCTGCCGGGAAATGGATCACGGATAATATAATAAAACAGATTTACGTGCCGGGTAAGATAGTTAATATTGTCTGCAAATAAAAAATAATCATGAAAAGGGTGCTGCAGGGCACCCTTTTTAATTGATAACACATGATATACAATCGGTTGGATGCATTCCCTTGTGGGATTCTTTTGCACATGGATGCAAAAAGGGATTTTTGAAGTTAACATAAAATATATTAATAATTCACTTGTAGTATGAGAGCCTGTAAACCACGAAATCTAGCGGTTGACAGGCTCTTTCAATGTTTTTAAAATGGTTACTTGCAGGAGTGTGAATTTTGGATGGTTCACATAAATTAAAAGCGTTGCGATGTGACCAGTTATATGTCTACTCCAAAGACATTATTACTTCTTTCGATAAATTACATACCGCTGATTATCTGGATGCTGTTGTTCCGGATGGGGATGCTCTCTCTCTTGGTGATGCTGCCCGTGACGGTGTTCTGCGTCACTTTGAATTATCTCCTCCTGGAGGGCGGCAGGGCAGTCCGGTTCTGGAGCGTTAATCTGCTGGTAAGTACGATTGCCGGAATAAGCCTTTCTACATATCTTTATTTACGGTATGTGGATGCTGACAGAATTAATCTGGTATATGCGTTAATAGGTCTCCTTTTTTGTACGGGACTGCTGCTTATAGGAAGTTTAATCGCTTCCGGAATGAATGAAAAGAAAATGAAGCGTCTTCGACGGAGAGGAGCCGCATACGGAAAAGCTTACCGGGGCGGTGAACCGGACAGGGAACAGGAATATTTCGATTCCGGAAAACCGCTGAAGAGAATGAGGGAAACGGCCGAGGAAGAAGACAAAGAAGAAGAAGACGAAGACGGCTACGGGGACGAGGGAGAAGAGGCTACAGCGGAACAGTCAGAGGACGGGGATGGCGATCCGAAGTTCCGTGTGATAGTAAAAAGTGGAGAACGTATAGGAATACTCCGATCAGAGGGGGAGGAGACAGAGTCATGAAAGCACTTAGAGCCATTTTGTTAACAATTGCAGCTGTTATTATTTCCGCAGGGGCCGGTATGATTCAGGCGGAGACAATTTATGCCGAGCCGGAAATCTACTATGATTTTGTTAATTATTCGGTACCCGACGGTCAGCCGTCTCTTTTGACTGTGGATTCGAGTACACTTCAGGCAATTGCGGCGGATCCCTCCAAGGCGCTGGCTTTCGCCCATGCTCTTGCGGATCGGTATAATGTTTCGGGAACTATTATAAATGAAGCTGCCGAGGCCGCTTATTTATCGGCAGTGGCTTCCGGAACCCAGGACGGCGGAGTTCATATGGTGGACAATACCGCTTATGCTCTTCAGGCCCAGCAGGCGGCAGCTCTTGCAGCGCAGCAGAGTGCGGCCGGAAAGACCGGTACGGGGAGTAATACCGTTAAGAATCAGCAAAAGAAGACCACGGCCGTTACAGATAAAAAAGCTGAAGAAGCCAAAAAGGCCGAGGAATTAAAGAAAAAAGAAGAAGAAGCCAAAAAGGCCGAAGAATTAAAGAAAAAAGAAGAAGAGGCCAAAAAGGCTGAGGAATTAAAGAAAAGAGAAGAAGAGGCCAAAAAGGCCGAGGAATTAAAGAAAAAAGAAGAAGAGGCCAAAAAGGCTGAGGAATTAAAGAAAAAAGAAGAAGAAGCCAAAAAGGCCGAAGAATTAAAGAAGCAGGAAGAAGAGGCTAAAAAGGCCGAGGAATTAAAGAAGCAGGAAGAAGAGGCCCAAAAGACAGAAGACGAAGAAGAGGCCCGGGAGACAGAGGACGAAGAAAAGGCCGAAAACAATGCCGCAAAGAAGATACGGACGGAATCCCCGGCCGAGTTGTCGGTCGCTCTTGCGGCTGCTGCCGCTGAAAACGGCGGAGTTACTGTGGCAACGCCCGAACCCGAGGTTCCGGAGGTTCCTCTTACAGGCGCCGCGGATATGAATATCAACGGCGGAACCTATGTGGATGTTAATAAGACTATTCAGAAGCTGACCTTATATGTTGTCGGAACCCCGACCATAGTTACCGATATTGTTACGGGAAGAAGCGGAGGAAGGGAGACTCCGAGCGGGCTTTACTCCGTATACGGAAAGGCCCAGAACCGGACGCTTAAGGGCGCCAACTATTCAGCCTTTGTGAAATACTGGATGCCTTTCTACAGAAATTACGGTATCCATGATGCCAACTGGCGTTCCCAGTTCGGCGGAACCATTTATCAGACCAACGGCTCTCACGGCTGCGTGAACATCCCGCCTGAGGTTATGCCGTCAATTTACGCTTCAGTTGAAATAGGAACTCCGGTTCTGGTACATTAAAAACACACTGAAGAAGGACATTTATTGTCCGGTTTAACTTAAGCAGCAGGAAATTCTGCCCTCTTTGCTTGTTTTTGATTGGATTTTACAAGCGGAGAGGGCCGTTTTCTGTTGTTTTCTGTTGTTTTCGTATTGATTTTTGTGTTGATTTTTACCCGCTTCTTTGTTATTATTTAACTGTTCAGAACTATCTGACTGTTTGTGCCTTTTTCCGGCGCGGAAAGGAAGCTATGAGCGATTATATCCTCGAACTGCAGGACGTTGTTAAGACCTTTGGCGGTGTAACGGCCTTAAACGGCGTCCATTTTCAGTTGAAGAAAGGGGAGATCCACGCACTGATGGGAGAAAACGGCGCGGGGAAATCCACATTTATCAAGGTTATTACCGGAGTTCACCGGCCCAACAGCGGCAGGATGCTGCTTGAGGGAAAGGAAGTGACGTTTAAATCCACCGATGAATCGGCAAGAATGGGTATAGCGGCCATCTATCAGCATGTTACGGCTTTTCCCGATCTTTCCGTTACGGAAAACATATTTATGGGGCAGGAGATTAAAAACGGTCTCGGCATCTATAAATGGGGTGAAATGCAGAAAAAGGCCAGAGAGCTTATAGAGCCCTTAAGCAGGGATATCGACGTGACGAAGGCCATGTCCACTCTTTCGGTGGCCCAGCAGCAGCTTGTGGAAATTGCAAAGGCTCTTTCCAGAAACGCACGGATCCTGATTATGGACGAGCCCACGGCCTCCCTCTCGAAAAACGAATGCGAACAGCTCTACCAGATAACGGAGCATCTTCGGGACGAGGGTGTTTCGATCATCTTCATTACCCATAAATTTGAAGATATGTACCGTCTTGCCTCCCGGGTAACGGTTTTTCGTGATGCAAAATATATCGGAAACTGGGATGTGGACAAAATTTCCAACAAGGATCTAATCAACGCCATGGTGGGCCGGGAGCTCACCGCCATGTATCCCGAAAAGACCGCGAAAATCGGCGACGTGATCATGGAGATCAATAATATTTCAAAGGAAGGATATTTCAAGAATATTTCCTTTGAGGTAAGAAAGGGTGAGATTCTGGCACTGACCGGCCTTGTGGGTGCGGGAAGAACCGAGGTCTGCCAGAGCATCTTCGGCATAATGCCTCCCGATACCGGTTCCATCCGTTTCGAGGGTCGTGAGGTTGAAATAAAAAGTCCGATAGATGCGCTGAAGCTGGGTATAGGCCTGCTGCCGGAGGACCGGCAGACCCAGGGGCTCATCAATGAGCTTCCGATTTACCAGAACGTTTCCTCGGCCGACATGTCGAAATTCATAAAGGGCGGGGTTATCGATACAAAGGAAGAGCAGCGCTCTGCCATAGAGCTGTGCCAGAAGATCCAGCTGAAGGCCTCGGATATTTCCGCTCCGCCTTCATCGCTTTCCGGCGGAAACCAGCAGAAGGTGGTTTTTGCGAAGCTCTTAAACTGCAGACTCAAGGTCCTGATCCTCGACGAGCCCACAAAGGGAATCGACGTCGGAGCCAAATATTCTATCTATGAAATAATGAACGAGCTTGCAGCCAGCGGTTACGCAATCATAATGGTTTCCTCGGAAATGCCCGAGGTGCTGGGAATGGCGGATCGCATAGTGGTATTGCGTACAGGCCGTAAAGCCGGGGAATTCGACCCCCATGAGGCAACCCAGGAGCAGATACTCAATGCCTCGCTCCAGGTAAAGTCAGAAGGAGGTGCGAAAGAATGAAGAACGAAAAATCCTTTGTTTCAAGGCTTACCGGCAGCAGGAACTTCGGACTGGTTGTTGTGCTGATTATTATCATCATCATCGCGGCCATTATCACGCCTTCTATTTTCAAACCCAATACCTTTATCGGAATGATCCAGAATAACGCGGTATACGGGCTTTTAGCCGTGGCAGAAATGCTGGTCATAATTACCGGAGGCATCGATATCTCCATCGGGGCGATTTTAGCCTTTGTGGGAGTGGTGACCACCAGATACATGTCGGAAAACATGGATGTCCCCTCTTTCGTATGGGTGCTTGTGGCTCTGGCGGTGGGGCTTCTCTGCGGTATGGTGAACGGTCTGCTGGTAGGGTATCTCCATATTGTTCCGATGATTGCGACTCTGGGTACGATGTATATATACCGCGGAATGGCCTTCCTTGTCAGTCAGGGAAAATGGTGGATGCCCCATCAGATAACGGAAAGCTATCAGAACTGGGCAGTGAAAAAGATTGCAGGTCTGCCCGGAATAATCTGGATTCTGATACTGATGTTCATCATTTTCGGCTTCTTCCTTGCGTATACGACCTACGGAAGAAGAATTTACGCCATAGGAACGAGCCGCGAATCCTCAGCCGTTGCCGGTATTAAGGATTCAGTCGTGATCTTTCGCTCAATGGCGCTGTGCGGGATGCTGGCTGGTCTGGCCGGTATGCTCTATACGGCGAACTACGCGACCTGTGTCTATACCATAGGCAGCAGCTATGAAATGACGGCCATAGCAATCTGCGTTCTGGGCGGGGTTTCGATTACCGGAGGCCGAGGGAGAATGGACGGCGTGGTCATCGCGTTTATCCTTATGAGCTTCATAACCCAGTTCATAAGCCTGCTGCCCGGACTTTCCGTGTGGTCCAACGCGATTCAGGGCGCGATTATTATCGGTGCTGTGGGACTTAACTTCTTCACGATACATCAGGCGGAGAAGAGAGCTCTGAAAGAAAGGAGTGAGTTGATCTGATGGCTGAAAATCAGGGAAATGTCAGGGATCTCACCGCTGATGAGGGCTTTAAACTCGGAAGCTTCCTCAAAAGCTGGGAGATGGTGCTGGTATATATTCTTATCGTTGTAAATATCACTTTGATGGCGGTACGGCCGGATCTTTACTTCACCTCCGGAACCCTTCAGTCCATAATCCAGTCTGGAATGGATGTCAGTCCCCTTGTTCTGGGAATGGTGCTGGTGCTGATGCTCGGGGATATAGACGTCTCCTGTGCCTCGGTAATGATTTTCGCTTCAATGTGCACGGGGCTTTCCATGGATCAAGGCATTCCGATGATTCCGAGCGTGATAATAGGTCTTCTGGGCGGAGTGTTCTGCGGCTTTATAAACGGACTGCTGGTGGCCTATGTCGGGATGCCCGCGGTTATAGTGACAATAGCCTCCTCCATGCTGTTCCGCGGAATTGTGGAAATAATCCTTAACGTCAACAGCCTGAAAAATTTTCCGGCTTTCTATGTCAATATTTCCTGGGACAATCTGGGCGGAGTGTTTCCCTTATCTCTCCTGATTTTCCTGATTATGGGGGCGTTTTTCGTATATCTCCTGCAGAAGTCCCGCTTCGGGCGGAAGCTCTATATTATCGGCAATAACGCCACCTGCGGGCAGTATTCGGGAATTGACGTAAAAAAGACCAAGCTTATCGTGTTTATGATAATGGGGCTGATGTCCGGTATTGCCTCGATCTTTTTCGTGGGGCGCATGGGAGGCTCGGTTTCCTCCTCAATGGGAACCGGCTATGAGATGAACGCCATTGCCACCTGCGTGCTCGGCGGCGTGTCCACCAACGGAGGCAAGGGAAAAGTGTACGGGCCTATAATCGCCACTCTGATTATGGCATTTTTGACCTATACGCTGGGACTTATGAATATCGATGCGAATATCCGCAAGATTGTCACGGGAATTGTCCTGATCATTGCGATTCTGATCTCCAATTTCAGGGATGCCAGCGACGCAAGGAAAAAATCCCTGGCGGCAGCCTCTGTCAGGACACAGGAAGCGAAGTAAGATCTTCAGCCGGAGATTCGGGTCGGTTTACATAACTATAATGATTTGAACAATCTGACAATTTCCGCCGCGTCCGGTGCGTCAAAGACCGCGCTTCCCGCCACAAGGAGATTCGCGCCGGCTTTGATGCATTCCGGGGCGGTGCTTTCCGCCTTTACGCCGCCGTCCACCGAAAGATAAGGTGTGAGAGAGCGGCGGTCGCATTCATCCCGCAAAATCCGAAGCTTGTTAAGAGTGCCCGGAATAAAGGCCTGTCCGCCGTGACCGGGGACAACTCCCATGGAAAGCACGAGAGATAAGTCGTCCAGAAAAGGAAAGACAGCCTCTGCTGGAGTTGAGGGGTTTATGGCAAGCCCCGCGTCGCATTTAAGAGCCCGGATGGAGGCGAGAGTCGCAGTGAGGGGGCTTTTCGCTTCCACGTGAAAAGTTATGCAGCTTGCGCCCGCCTCGGCAAATTCACTGACGTAGAGCAGGGGATCGGTAATCATAAGGTGGACGTCAAAATAGACGTCGGGAAAAGCCTTTCTGAGATCCTTAAGCACGGGAATTCCGAAGCTTATATTGTTCACGAAATGGCCGTCCATCACGTCAAAATGAATCATATCCGCGCCCGCGTCAAGAACGCGCTTTACTTCTTCCCCGAGCTTTGTAAAATCCGCGCTTAATACCGAAGGACTGAGTTTAGCCATTATTTCCCTCCATTCGACTCCTGCTGATATTTTTCATAGGAAGCAGCAAGGATTCTTTTCATTTCGCTTACCGCTGCCTTTATATCTTCCTTCCAGGAAGGAGCTCCAACATCCCACATTTCGGTCACAAAGCGGCGAATCCCCATTGAAAAGGCCTTTTGAGTTACTGCAGGGAAGTTCACATGTCCGGAGAAGAACGGAATTTCCCTGAATTTTCCGGGAACGGTTTCCTTAAGATGAAGAGCCACGATATGACCCCGTCCGGTTTCCAGATCCTTAAGAACATCACCGCCGTCCGAAACCGCAGCATTGGTGAGATTACCGGAATCAGGGTAGACCCCGAGATAGGGACTGTTAATCAGGTTTACATAATACATGGCTTTCTCGGTGGTATTCATGAACGGAGTTTCCATTGTTTCAAAGCCTAAAAGGATTCCGTGCCTTGCGGCAATCTGAACGGCTTCCTCCAGATTTTCCCGGAAGAGCCTTTCACTTTCCTCAGTGTGCTCTTCGTAATAAACATCGTAGCCTGCCAGCTGGATTATACGCACTCCGAGATCATCGGAGAGCTCCACGGCCTTCTTCATTATTTCCATGCTGCGGCGGCGCACCTCGGCATCGGCCGAACCGAAGGGATATTTGCGGTGCCCGGAAAGACACATGCTGCGGATCGGGAGGCCCGTTTCCCGCATATCCCTGATAAGCAGGGAACGCTCCTCGCCGGACCACTCGAGGCGGGAGAGCTTCGAGTCGGTTTCATCTATGCTTATTTCCAGAAAATCGTAGCCGCATTCTTTTGCGCATAAAAGCTTATCCCTCCAGGACAGATTATCCCGGAGGGCCTTTTCGTAAAGCCCGATCACATAATCCTTCATGAAAAGCTGATCCTCCTTTATTTCAGTTGACTGAGTATCTCGATGAGTCTGTCGATTTCCTTCTGGGAAAGAACGGTCTGGTTTCTGGCCAGCTCCTCGGAAAAAGCGCCGGTTTCGTCATATTCCTTAATGGCCGTGAGCGCTTCGATCAGTGAGTCGATCTCCGGCTGGCTTAAAACCGTGCCAGCATCAGGTGCGGCAAGACCTGGCTTCTCCCCTGTGGAAACGATATTCAAAGATTTGATCAGAGCGTCGATTTCCGGCTGAGTCAGAACGACCTGATTTTTTAAGAGATCCTCGGAAATCACATCGGAATCGCCGTAGTTTCTGACTGTGTTTAAAGCCTCAATTAGTTCGTCGATTTCTTTCTGGGTAAGAATTCTTTCCATGGCAGCCTCTCCGGTAAAAATCTTTGGTTCTGATGATGCCCGCAAAGGGCTCGCTACTTATTATAGTAGCATATCCCTCAAATGTCCATTGATGACGCTTTTATACGAAAGGCACAAAAAACAACACTTTTCTCTATAGGATTACCTTGTTTTTGTTTGAGTTTATGAATATTTTAGTTGATTTTTATGCCCGATTACGTTATTATTAATAACACATTGATAAGGAACTGTTGCGGAAATTTTTTTTCGTCCGAACAGTTCGGAAACAAAAAATATTTTAAAAGGGAGGAAACAAATTCATGGTTTTGAAGAAAATCGCGGCAATCGGAATAAGTGCTCTGATGGTTGCAACAATGGTCGGATGCGGTGCCACGGCTTCTACAGGCGCAGCTGCCGATGCGGCGGGCGAAGCTCAGGCTACCGGCGCTGCAGCGGCTGAGGCGGCTGCTGACGCTGCGGGAGCGGCTGATGCCGGTTCGGGCGAAATCGTCGATGACGGCCCCGGCGCAGGCGTGCACGTGTTCATGTTCAAGTCCACCGGAAACGCTTTCGGCGATCTGATGTATGAAGGCTTCTCGGAGTATATGCATTCCATCGGAGAGAAGACCACCTATCAGAGCCCGGCCGAAACCACAGTTGCGGCACAGGTTCAGATGCTGGACGAGCTGATCACCCAGGGCGTGGCTTCTATCACGATCTCCACGAACGGCGATTCCGGTTATGATCAGGTGTTCAAGAAAGCACAGGATGCCGGCATTCCGATTATTTCCATCGACTCCGCGGCCAGCCCGGACTATCGTATCACCCATGTCAATCAGGCTGAGACCGAGGACATCGGCGCCTATCTTGTACAGGCGGCCGTCCTCATCAAGCTCGGCATTGACTATCCCGGCGACGGAAAGATGAAGGATACCTTAACTACAGAGCTCGCAAACTACAGCGGCGACCCCATCAAGCTCGGCGTTCTTTCAGCCGGTATCGATACTCCCGTTCAGAACGGCTGGATCGCAGCCATGGAGAAAGAGCTCTCCGATCCGATTTATTCCGGAAAGGTTGATCCCGAAATCGATAAGAAATACGGTAACGACGATCTGACAGAGTCCACTACACAGGCCCAGGCCTTTGTTTCCGAGGGCAAGGTTGACGCGATCATTTCCCCGACCACCATCGGTATCGTTGCTGCAGGCCAGGTGTTAAAGAGCACCAACAGCCCCATCGTTTTAACCGGTCTCGGACTTCCCAGCGAGATGCAGTCCTTCATGCCCGCAACTGCGGACGACAACGCGTTTGACTTTGTCTGCCCGTACATGATGCTGTGGGATGTTATCCATCTCGGCGCTGTTGCCGGCGGTGTGCAGCAGGCAATCAAGGAGAACGGCTTTGACGGTGCCGTAGGCTCCAAGTTCACAATGAACGCCTTCCGTGACTATCCGGAGCAGGAGTATGAAGGCTACACCTTCGCCAGCGACGGCGGCACGGCTGTTCTTGCCGGAACTCCTTACGTGTTCTACAAGGACAACATGGCTCAGTGGATTAACGTACTGTAAAAAGCAGGATAAAAGCTTCAAAGTAAAAAGAGGCACAGCCGTGTAAAGCGGCTGTGCCTCTTTTCCGATAAAGCCTCAGGCGGATCAGGAGATTTCGTAGGGGGTTGCCTGATAGACGTAGTAGTTAAGCCAGTTGGTGTATAAAATGTTGCAGTGGGAGCGCCACTGAAGCAGGGGACGGGCATTTTCATCATCCCCCGGATAATAGTTTTTCGGAAGAACGGGATCGATGCCCTTATCAAGATCCCGCCTGAATTCTTTGTCGAGGGTGATCCGGTCGTACTCCGGGTGGCCCATGACGAAAACCTGGCTTCCGTCCGCCTTCATGCAGAGGTAGACTCCGGCTTCTTCGGATTCAGCCAGGACAAGAAGGTCTTTCTCCGCGTAGATATCTTCGCTTTTCACGCAGGTATAGCGGCTGTGGGGAGCTGAAAATACATCGTCAAAGCCCCGCACAAGGGGAATTTTACGGTTTTTCACCCTCTGGGCGTAAATTCCGGAGAGCTTTTCCGGAAGCTCATGCTTCTTCAGGCCGTAGTGGTAGTAAAGCCCGGCCTGGGCGCCCCAGCAGATATGGAAGGTGCTGGTGACGTTTGTCTTCGACCACTCAAAGATGTCACAGAGCTCCTTCCAGTAATCCACATCTTCAAATTCCATCTGCTCCACCGGTGCCCCGGTAATTATAAGGCCGTCAAACTGGTGCATTCTGACCTCGTCCCAGGCAATGTAGAACTGGTTTAAGTGGTTGGCCGAAACATTTCTGGAAACGTGGTTTTTGACCATCAGAAATTTGATATCGATCTGCAGCGGTGTATTTGAAAGGGCACGTAAGAGCTGGAGCTCCGTGTCCTCCTTTAAGGGCATGAGGTTTAAGATTCCGACTCTTAAGGGGCGGATATCCTGGTGCAGGGCGCGGAATTCGTCCATCACAAATATGTTTTCTTCTTCAAGAATCTCCTTGGCCGGAAGATTGCTCTGAACCTTAATCGGCATGGCTCGCTCCTTTTCGTCTGGTTTTTCCGCTAACTATACCATTAGTTCGCCCATTCTTCAAGAACAGATCAATTGTACAGAGGTATTATTTTTGCTATAATAATCGCCGGTATAAACAACTGTTGCAGTAGAGGAAGGAAGCCATGGAATCAGCCCGGAAAAAACGCTATACGGTCCGGTATGGGGAGGACATCGGAAGACATAAGGATACTCCGGAGGATTTTCTTAAGACAGTGTTCGCCCTGGACGAAGAGGTCTATAAATGGCATCCTGACTATATCGGGGTGTTGGAAAACCTGGTAGACCGGTACGAAGCCTTTAAAAAGAGCTTTGTCTGCCTCATGGACGGGGAGGAGCTGGCGGGCTATATCTGTTTCTTTCCGGTGAAGGAAGAGCTGTGGAACCGTATAGTCTGTCCCGTGGATGAGGAAAGCGGGACGGATCTTACGGTCTGGGGGGATGCCCGTGACGGGGACGGTAAGCCGGTACTTGATAAGGACGGAAGACCGGTAAAGTGGGAGCTCATCCCGGACGACGATATAAAAGGAACCGATATTATTCCCGATCCCGCCCCTGGAGACCTGATTCTTACCGGGGAAGACGGAGAGGGTTATATCAGCCGGGAAAAGGGTGATAAAGAGGAGGGGACAATAAAGAGGGAAAAGGCCGAAAATGAAGAAAAGCTGAACCTCTTTATTATTTCCATAGCGGTAAGGGAAAAATACCGGAAGGATCATGTGGCTTCGAAGGAACTGATGGAAGCCTGGATAGAATATCTCAATCTTCTTAAGAAATGCGTTCACCGGGAAATCGGCGCCATATCGGCCGTGACGGTTTCGGAGGGGGGAAGAAATTTCCTTCGGTCCATGCTGTTTCGTGTGGCCAGGGAATGCTCGGATGAGGAGCGAAACCTCGTATATGTCTGCGACGGCCTCCGCCTCGCCCGGCTTCTTAACGGCCAGACCTACCGCAAGACCTTCAGGGATGACGTATATATCATGCTGCCCTTTGAAGCAGGCGACGAAGACCCCAGACTTAAGCGGCTTCCTCCATCTTTTGATACCCTTGAGGACGACTCCGCCCTCCCTCTTTTCAGCCGCTATCTCATGCTGAAGGTCAAGGACAGCCGGGATTTTGAGTGCAGCAACGAGGTAAGCAAGGAGGTCACGGAGCATTTCCTGGGGGAATTCCTCTTTCTCCATTCCCTGGACGACTATTGCGATGAGAAGGAGGAGGATTACGGGGAAGAGCCCACGATAATAGGAGAGGAGAAGGTAGAAATCACCCTCCTTATGCACAGACCCACAAGCATGTATCAGGTGCTGCTCTTTTTTCCCGAGAGCCGCTTTTCCACCTCCCAGATTTTCGACCAATGCAGCAAGAGCTATCTGAAAATCCGGAGTCCGGAGTGGGAGACGGATGATGAGACCGAGCTGGAAATTGACGGTAAAAAGATTAAGCATTGGCGTATAAATCATTGGAAGGAAAGGGAGGAAGAGCTGCCCGGGGAGGATAGGGCCGGTTTTCTCGAGGATATCAGGGATATCCGCCTTTCCCACGGGGCTTATCATTATGCTCATTTATTTGATTATCTGGAGGCCTGCTACGGGCTTATTTCGGCAGGAAGCGGGAAGTGCATATCCTGCATGACAAAGGAGCCCGAACCCCAGTCGGAAAAGGATATCGTCGAGGTAAACGCAAAGACGACCACCAGGGAGATGATGAATATTCTTTCCGGGGAAACCTATTTAAGCCTCTTCCAGAATTTCAGGATATATAACGGACCCCTTATAGAAAGTGCCACGACAAATCTTGCGTCCTATGATTACTACACCGCTTATATGTCGGAAAGGGTGGTGGTGTTCATTCTGACGGAGAAGGTTCTTGAGGATCAGCCTCCCGATGACGACTACATACAGGACTACGAAGTGGAGGAGGGAAGCGGCGAATACCGGGTTTTAACAAGAGTCGGCCTTGCCGCCACTATGCTCTTTATCGTAGAGCTCGTCATGTTCCAGAACACCTCCCTCTTAAAGATGACCACCAGGGTGTCCAGAGCCCTTACCCAGGCCGGGAACGTCCCCTGGGAATATATCAACCGAGTATACGAGGAATACGGGAAGACGATACAGTTCTGGAAGACCGATAATTTCAAATATTACGGTACCCAGTGCGAGGCCAGGCACATCCGGAAGGCCTTTGAAAACGATGAAATGAAGGCGGTCTATAACGAGCAGCAGGAGTATCTCCAGAAGATCGTGGATTTAAACAACGCGGAGCTGGAGCGCAGGAACAGCACGGTTATCAATATCGTCGGTATCCTTTTAGCGCTCTTCCAGGTCAAGGACTACATTGTGGATGAGCTGATCACGAAGTTCTACGCGAATGTTCTTCCCGAAAGCTGGATTTCCGACGCTCAATCGGCTACGGAGGCGAGCAGAACCTTTAATACCCTGGTGTTCGGGGGCTTCCTCCTGGCCTTTATCCTGCTGCATCTGTTAAACCGCAGAAGCTTTTATTACAGGATGCGCAGGCTCCTTCATACTGAAGACCAGGAGTTTAATACCCCCGGGAAGAAAAAAAAGAATCCGGCATGAAGTCTGCTGAATCATGATGAGCCGGATATGCAATTCGCTTCGCAAATTGCCATCACGCTATGAAATGGAGAGGAAATGAAGCTCGGGTTGGACAACAAATATGTGGATGAGGAGAACCTTGTAAATAATAAGGTTAAGGAGATGCATCAGAGGCTCCTTAAGGGCTGGTGGAATAATCCGGTGCGCTGGTTTATTGTCCTCCTTGCCTTAAGCCTCGTCCTTTCCTATATCTATATTCTGAGACTCTCCGAGGGCGGAGACATAACCTTTTTCAGCATGCTGATTCTCTGCCTCATAGGTTATATCGTAAATCCGAAGGCGGGGCTTCTGGCGGCGTTTCTCTTTGCCCTTATCCGCTATGGCATTGACTACGTTTTTTCCGGAAAGATTGCGGATGCGATTACTGCCTATGGAGGGCAGCCGGAGCTTTTCATGGAATACCTTACCATTCTGGCGAGGGACGGGTATCACGTGCTCCATAAGGTCTTCCTGGATACGGGGAATCCGGATTTTGTCCTGATTCTGGGGGATATTTTCGATTACTTTATCGGCTATACCCTGTTAGGGCTGTACGGATTTGCCGAGGCTCTTACAATACAGAAGAAGGGAGAGGGTGAAAAGCCCCGGAAGGTTTTTTCACTTCAGGGAGCCTTTCTTTTTGTGGTAAGCCTACGGTTCATTGAAAGCGTGGTCAGCACTCTTGTTTTTTATATCGAGCCGCAGGTCTGGTTTATCCAGCTCATTGCGGCCGCCGCCTACAGCTTTATTTACGTATTCATAGAAGGACTGCTTTCCCTTTTTGTTTTTTCCATACCGCAGGTTGTGAATGTCCTGCTGTTTGTCCGGACCGTGGCCCATACCGAATACAACGAGCGGATATATAAGGAATATTAAAAATACAAATGGCAGCGATGTCATGACTAAAAAACAGCTGAAGTTTTCCGTGGAGTAAAAAAGCCTTTTCGCATTCTTACGGTTATGATAAAATATCACCTTGGAAAAGCATGATAATTTACTTCTTTTCAGGGGGAGTTATTAATGGACAGAGAAGATCAACTGAAACTCGGGCCCAACGACCAGTATTTTCCGGAAAACCTTCCGGGAGGCTTTTTCATCTACAGCGCCGTCGGCTCCGAGGAGCTGCTCTACGCCGATGATAACGTCATAAAGCTTTTCGGCTGTGAAAGCATGGCCGAGCTCAGGGAGCTTACGGGAAACAGCTTTCAGGGCATGATCCTTCCCGAGGATCTGGACAAAACCCAGGATGACATCCACACCCAGACCATGTACGGCGAGCACCGCCACGACTACGTCCGCTACCGTATAAGGACAAAGCAGGGAGAGATCAAATATATCGAGGATTTCGGGCACCTGATGTTCGGAGAAAACGGCACCAGCTATTTCTATGTTTTCATCCTGGACGTGGACAGAAACGAATACCTTAACCGGAACTTAAACAGCTTTGCAGAGGCCCAGGTCATGAACCTGCATCAGGACACGGATATGCTGACGGGCCTCATGAACATGGGAAGCTTCTACCACTCAATCCAGAACCAGATTTCCCATCCGGTGCGGGATAATTCCACGATGTCCATCATCTATTTCGATGTACGGAATTTCAAGTTCTTCAACGAGCGTTACGGCTTCCAGAAGGGGGACGAGCTCTTAACCCGGATAGCCAGGCTCCTTTGGAGCGCTTTTGAGGAGCACCTGGTTTCCCGTTTTTCCGAGGATCATTTCGTGGTATGCACCTTTGCCGATGAGGTGGAGAAAAGGGTGGAGCGGGTTCATAACGAAATCGTGAACATAGAGGAAGGCACCCATGTGGAAATAAAGGCAGGCATCTACCGCTTAAGCGAGGAATGCAAAGACATCGGCCTGGCCTGCGACCATGCGAGGCTTGCCTGCAACAGCGTCAAGGAATACTATGACAAGCCCTATTCGGTCTATGACGAAGCTGTGCGCACGCGCCTGAGGCAGCAGCAGTATATTGTCGATCATATTGATGAGGCGGTGGTGAATGAATACCTTAAGATCTTCTATCAGCCCCATATCCGCGTTTCCACCGGCGAAATCTGCGGCTACGAGGCTCTGGCGCGCTGGAAGGATCCCCGCTACGGAATGCTCAACCCCGGAGATTTTATCGAGACCCTGGAGCAGTTCCACTTAATCCACAAGCTGGATATTTTCATAATCCGGAAGGTCTGCGAGGATCTGCGCGCGACCATGGATGAAGGCTCTTATCCCGTTGTTCCGATTTCGGTCAATCTCTCCCAGATAGATTTCGATTTAACCAATATCTATGAAGAGGTGGAGGGAATCAGAAAGCATTACGGTATCCCTAAGGAGCTTTTGGATATCGAGATCACGGAAAGCGCCCTTACGGAAAAATCCGACATCATGAAAACTGAGGTAAAGCGCTTCCACGACAACGGCTACCAGATCTGGATAGACGATTTCGGAAGCGGGTATTCCTCCTTGAATGTTCTTGTGGAATTTGAATTTGACGTGCTTAAGCTCGACATGAAGTTCCTCCGCAGCTTCGATAAAAACCCGAAGACCGGAAAGCTTATCGACTATATTGTGAGCGCCGCCAACCAGATGAAGGTATATACCCTTCATGAAGGAGTGGAAACCGCGGAACACTTCGAGTTTCTTAAGAAGATTGGCTGCACAAAAGCCCAGGGGTACTATTTCGGAAAGCCCCAGCCCCTTTCGGAAAGCCGGGAGAGTACGCAGAGCGCGGGCCTTACCTGGGAAAAGATCACCCTTCCCGAAGCATAAGCTCTTTAAAGAAATTATACAGCTCGACATCCACGAAACGGTTTCTGTCTAAAGCGGAGGCCGTTTCTTTTGTCTGTGGGTTCTCCGGAAGGCATTCCCCGCAGATATCCGCTCCCAGAAGACGCCGGCCGGAAAGGAGGCGCAGTGCCGTCTCCTTAAGCTCTTCAAGCCTCATTGAACCCTGATCCCAGTTGACGGAACATTCGCTTTCCGAAAGCACGTCCTTATCCACGGAGCAGTAAACCGGAAGGTCAGGTGCAAGAGTCCCGGTAAAAAAATTCCGGCCCCTCACGGTCATGACGGATTTCATCAGCCCGCCCGGGATTTCTCCAAGCTCATCCTTCGCGTCCCTTATCCAGGAGCCGCAGGATTTAAGCCCTTCAAAGGCAGGAGGCTGTTCGTCGTCATGGTGGTCAAACACCAGCAGACAAAAAGGTGACACGATCTTTCTTAAGAAAAACCGTGTCACATAATGATAGTTTCCGTTATCGAGATAATGAAGGCCGTTATAACCGAAAGGCACAAGAAGCCGGGAGAGCTCCTCCTCCGCCTCCTCGTCCACATACATGCTGACAGACCTCAAATGCCTTAAATCAAGCTTTTCGCAGGGTATTCCCAGTGCGCGCTCAAGCTCCATATCGGCATAGATGCCGGTAAAATCGAGGATAAGGGGCTTCGTATCAGTTATCACCGGCAATAATGAACCTGTAGAGCAGGGCTGCGAGAGCCGCTCCGGCGAAAGGCCCAACAATAAAGACCCAGACCTGTATCAGGGCTTCCAGCCCGGAAAAAACGGAGAAGACGGCAGGCCCGAGACTTCTGGCCGGATTCACACTGGTTCCCGTAAGAGGAATACCGAGGATATGCACGAACATAAGGGAAAGACCGATTACAAGTCCGGCCACGGAGGAATTGTTAAGATTGTCGGTGGCGCCGAGAACCGTGAGGACAAATACGAAAGTGAGGATTACCTCAACCACAATCGCTCCGCCCATATTAAGCCCCACATAGGACAGATCCCCGAAACCGTTGGCGCCTAAACCCGAGGATAAATCCCCGAAGCTGTCGGAGCAGATCAAAATCACGGCCAGCAGACCTGAGCCGGCAAAGCCGCCAAGAAACTGGGCCACGACATAGCCTATAAAATCCGTAAGGGTAATACGCTGGTCTATAAACATGGCCAGGGAAACCGCCGGATTGATGTGACACCCGGAAATGTCGCCGATGGCGTAGGCCATGGCCACAACGGCAAGGCCGAAAGCCGCCGCGATTCCCAGAATGCCCAGAACACCGTCAATTCCGCCTGTCAGCGCCGCTGCTCCGCAGCCGAAAAGAGTAAGAACAAGGGTGCCGATAAACTCAGCAATATACTTCCTCATAACTGCAACATCCTCCCGTAGAGTGTTTCACCCGGACCTGTCCGCAAAGCAGCCGGTCCGGTGTCAGACGAAAACACATTTGTTACAAATATATTAACACAGCGTAATATTTATGACAATACACTCTTTTAAAGGTTTTTTAAAGGTTTTTACACTGAAATTGCTTATTAACTTATGCGGTCCCGGATTATGGAATTGAAGATGAGCTCTTCGGGGAAGGAGAGGTCTTTTATAAGCTCTTCGGCGTGCGTGGCCTCCCCTATGCCTTTTCTTCCGTGGGAATCGGAGGAAATAAGGACCGGGCAGTTATAAAGCATGCAGGCTTTAAGCAGGTTTCTTACGTTTTTCCGGCTGTCCTTCCTGTAGGAGGCGGGGGAGACGGAAATCTCATTGAGCTCGGGAACACAGCGGTATTTAAGACACGCCGATACAAAGGCGTTATAATCGACTTCGTAGCGGGAATCATCGGGATGGGCGATGAAGGTGACAAACGGATTTTTCATGGCACCTATATAGACGCGAAGGCTCTGCTCCCTGTCAAGGTGCTTAAGAGCCCGGGGATGGATGCCGGCAATGACGTAATCCAGTTCCTTAAGTATGTGATCCGGCAGATCGAGCTTCCCGTCAATATCCATGATGTTGGCCTCCGCTCCGTAGCGGATAATAAGGCTTCCCTTACGCCGGGGAAGGAGCTTAAGGCCCAGAAAATATGAGCACGATGCGCCGCCGGGAGTTCCGGGGCCGTGCTCGGAAATCCCGAAAAGGGCCAGACCGCGGCGGAGGGCCTCATCGGTCATATCCGTTATCCTGTCCGTACTGCCGTGGCCGCTGGCTATGGAATGGGTGTGAAGATCGACTGAAAGCATGGTAAGATTGTATCAGAATTCCCGACGAAAAGCAACAAAAACCACATAAAAACACAAGGTATTGCCTTGACAAACCACAACATTTTTCGTAAAATAATTCACAAAACCACAATTATTAAGAGGCGGTATGGAATTTCAGGACAAGCAGAGAATCGTTCAGGAGCTGGTTCCGGGGCGGCAGATCACACTGGCCCACCTGATCGCCAATCCTGATGAGTCTTTATTACGAAATCTCGGGCTGGAGTCCGGGGCGGATCCGGAAAAAACGGCTATCGGGGTGCTGACGGTGTCTCCGTCGGAAACCGCGATTATTCTGGGGGATATTGCGATCAAATCCGCCGGGGTAAAGCTCGGCTTTTTAAGCCACCTTTCGGGGTCGCTTATAATCACCGGCTCCGTTTCCGAGGTGGAGACCTCTTTTGAGCATATTCTGGAGTATGTCAGCGAAACTTTGGGCTACGAGGTCTGTCAGGTCACGAGGACCTGAAAAATGTCAGCTGCTGTTGTTTGTAATCCCGAACGTAAGCGGGGATCTTAAGGAGAAGAGGTATGAAGCCGTTTGACAATACGCCTGTTGCGAAGAGTGACCGAATAAGCGCTCTGGTGCAGGATCTTTTTCGGAAAATGCCGGAAATCGAAGCCGCGAGAGCGGAGCTTATTACGGAATCCTTCAGATCCACCGAAGGGCTGCCGGTTGTTACGCGCAAGGCACTGGCCTTCCGTCATATCCTGCATAACCTTCCGATTGTGATACGTCCGGGAGAGCTTATTGTGGGGAGCACCACTATTGCGCCGAGGGGGTGTCAGACCTACCCCGAATTTTCCTACGACTGGCTGGAGGAGGAGTTTGATACCGTAGAGCACCGCTCCGCCGACCCTTTTTATATTTCCGAAGAAACGAAACAGAGGCTCCTTAAGGTCAATCCTTACTGGAAGGGGAAGACCACCAGTGAGCTGGCCCGTTCCCTGATGGCTCCGGAGACTCTCCGTGCCATGGATCACAACATGTTTACTCCGGGGAACTATTATTATAACGGTGTCGGCCATGTCAACGTCCACTATGACCGTGTGATTTACGAGGGGCTTTCGGGTATTATGCGGCAGGCGGCAAATAAGCTCAAAGAGGTAAAGTTCTGTGATCCCTCCTACGGTGATAAAAAGCGTTTTCTTGAAGCGGTTATCGTCTCCTGTCAGGCTGTCATTGATTATGCGCACCGCTACGCCGAACTGGCAAAGCGCGAGGCGGAAAAGGAGAGCGATCCGAAGCGGAGGGCGGAGCTTTTAAAGATTGCCGAAAACTGTTCCCATGTCCCGGAAAATCCGGCACGGACCTTTGAGGAGGGGCTGCAGGCCTTCTGGTTTGTGCAGCAGACTCTTCAGATCGAATCCTCCGGCCATTCCATTTCGCCGGGACGTTTTGACCAATACATGTATCCTCTGTATGAAAAGGATACGGAGGAGGGAAGGCTTACCAGGGAATATGCCCAGGAGCTTATCGACTGCGTCTGGGTTAAATTAAACGATCTCAATAAATGCCGTGACGCGGCCAGCGCAGAGGGCTTTGCCGGATATTCCCTCTTCCAGAACCTGATTGTCGGGGGCCAGACAAAGGACGGGAGGGACGCGACCAACGACCTTTCCTTTATGTGCCTGGATGCGACAAAGCATGTATTTCTCCCCCAGCCCTCAATTTCCATCCGGGTCTGGAACGGCTCGGCGAGGGAGCTCCTGCTCAGGGCGGCGGAAGTCACCCGTACCGGCATAGGTTTTCCGGCCTACTACAACGACGAAATTATCATTCCCGCCATGGAAAACCGCGGGATAGGTATAGAGGACGCCAGAAACTACGCGATAATAGGCTGCGTGGAGCCCCATGTGCCCGGTAAGGAGGACGGCTGGCACGATGCCGCGTTCTTCAATATGTGCAGGCCTCTGGAAATGGTCTTTACCAACGGGATGGACAGAGGCGAAGAGGCCAGTATTAAAACCGGAGATATTTCGACGATTACCACCTATGAGGCTTTTAAGGAAGCCTACAGGAGACAGATGGAATACAATATCGCCCTGATGGTCAATGCCGACAACGCCATTGACAGGGCCCACGCGGAACTTGCTCCGCTTCCCTTTGAATCCTGTCTTATAGATGACTGCATAGAAAAGGGTCTGCCCCTTCAGAGAGGAGGAGCCCATTATAATTTCACCGGCCCCCAGGGCTTCGGAATCGCCAACGTGGCGGATTCCCTCTATGCCGTAAAAAAGCTGGTGTTTGAGGAGCATAAATTTACCCTTTCCGAACTCGCAAGGGCCCTTGAAATGAATTTCGGGGCGGGCTTTGATGAGATCTTGGCCGGGGAGGCAGCCATGGGTGTGGCGAGAGCCCTTAAGGAAAAAGGAGAGGCGGTTACGCCGGAGATAATCGCTTCAGCCGTGCGCTCCGTAATGGACTATAAGCTTCCGGAGGAGGAGAAGAGGCGCTTTGAGGAAATCCGGGAAATGATAACGGAGCTCCCCAAATACGGAAACGATATTGACGAGGTGGATTCCATCGCGAGGGAGGCGGCTTATTTCTACACAAAACCTCTGCCTGAATACAGAAATCCCCGGGGAGGGATTTTCCAGGCGGGGCTATATCCGGTATCCGCAAATGTCCCGCTGGGGGCACAGACCGGGGCCACGCCGGACGGCAGACTTGCCCATACTCCGGTAGCGGACGGGGTTTCCCCCACCAGCGGCTATGATCTTAACGGCCCCACGGCTTCCTGCAATTCGGTAGCCCGTCTCGATCATGCCGAGGCCTCCAACGGAACGCTTTTCAACATGAAGATACATCCCAGCGCCATGACGACGGATAAGGATCTGGAGGACTTTGTCTCCCTTGTCCGGGGCTATTTTGACCAGAAGGGGATGCATATGCAGTTTAATGTGGTGGATCGTGAAACGCTGCTTGACGCCCAGGCCCATCCCGAAAAATACGCTGGGCTGGTGGTCCGGGTCGCCGGCTATTCCGCCCTCTTTACCACCCTGTCGAAATCCCTGCAGGACGATATCATCCGCAGGACAGAGCAGGGACTGGGCAGATGAGCGCCCCTGCTGACATGAAGGTTCAGGCTGAAATCCGGGAAAGCTCTATGGATGAATCATTTGATTATCTCAATGTAACGGGAAGAATCTTTGATATACAGCGTTATTCGATTCACGACGGGATCGGGATAAGAACCATCGTGTTTTTAAAGGGCTGTGCTCTTCGCTGCCGCTGGTGCTGCAATCCCGAATCCCAGAGTCACGATATTGAAACGATGATCATGAACGGAAAGCAGAAAACCTGCGGAAGGGACGTGACCGTCAGGGAGGTAATTGAAACCGTCCGCCGGGACATGCCCTATTATTCCCGCTCCAAAGGAGGGCTTACCCTTTCCGGAGGCGAGAGTCTCCTGCAGCCGGAGTTTGCCGCGGCGCTTTTAAAGGCCGGAAAAAAACTGGGAGTCAGCACAGCCATGGAGAGCATGGGCTTCGCGAAATTTGAAACCATAGAAAAAATTCTGCCCTGGCTGGATACTTATCTTTATGATATTAAGCATACCGACCCGAAAAAGCATGAGAAGTGGTGCGGCAGGGAAAATACGCTGATGCTGGAGAACGCCCGGAAAATAGCGGAAAGCGGAGAAGTTAAGCTCATTATCAGAGTTCCGGTTGTTCCGGGCTTTAACGATACGAAGGAGGAACTTTTATCCATCGCCCGCTTCGCAAAGACTCTTCCGGGGGTTGAGGAAATAGATATTCTGCCCTACCATAATTTCGGAGAAGACAAATACAGAGGGCTGGGGAGGGACTATCCCATGGGAGACGCCCCCCGTCCCGGAGCGGAAAAAATGAAGGGCTTTAAGGCCGCCATCGAGGGCGAAACGGGGCTTTACTGCCAGATTGGGGGTTAGTGTGCAGCCGAGGATTGAAGTCAGGCATAACGTGGAAGGCGGGAAAGGTCAGGCGACCTTTAAATTTTTACGCGAAACGAAGGATATGAACGGGCTTTGCGGCCTCTATGCCGAGGTGACGCTCTATCCCGGCTCTTCGGTGGGGTGGCACGTTCACCACGGAGAAGAGGAAACCTATTACATTCTTTCGGGAGCGGGAGAATATAATGATAACGGAAGAATACGCCGGGTCTTTCCGGGGGATGTGACAGTCACTTTCGACGGGCAGGGACACGAGCTGAGACCCGCCGGTAAAGAGCCGCTGGTTTTCATAGCACTGATCTTAAAAAAAGGATGAAAAAGATTTTTCTGCCACAGGCCGGAAAGCATCGTATAAAATTTCGAGAGATGAGAAATCCTGCTGATACGGAAAGGAGATTGAATGAAAGATATGAGTTTTGCGAGGATTGACGACGATGCGCTGGAGAACGTCTCCGGAGGAACCGGAAAATACAGCAAAGCGGAATACGGCCAGGCCGGCGTAAACGTAAATAATGATGGCGGAAAGACAATTTATATCGCTGTGCTTTCAAACGGAGAAAAACGTCAGGTAAGCGAGATTGTGGCAAACAGCATGGTGGACTGCTACAGGCTCAACGGTCAGAAGCTCACGGTGGAGCAGTTTGAGGAGCTTGTGAAACAGTGCTGAGTCCGGGATAACAAACCCAACAAAAAGAAACAGAAAAATAACGGAACAATCTTAAAAACCACAGGAATTATGTTGACACCTGTGGTTTTTTATTGTATAATTAGCGAAAATACAACAAAATTCCACGAATACAGAACGTACATAAAATTCATGTCGGCCGCGAAATCACGGCAGAAAGGGAAATATGGCAGTAACTGAGAACATGGTCCGGGATATAGTCAGGGAGGTTGTCGCGAAAATGACCCTTTCGGAAAGCGCGGCAAAATCACACGGCGTGTTCCGGGACATGAATGAGGCAATAGAGGCGGCGAAAAAGTCGGAAGAGATAGTACGCCGCCTTTCCATGGATCAGAGGGAAAAGATTATTTCGGTCATACGCCGCAAAATCCGGGAGGACGCCGAAATCCTCGCCAGGATGGGCGTTGAGGAAACCGGAATGGGGAATGTGGGCCATAAGATTTTAAAGCACACTCTTGTGGCGGAAAAATGTCCGGGAACCGAGGATATAACAACCACGGCCTGGAGCGGCGACCGGGGACTCACTCTTGTGGAAATGGGACCCTTCGGGGTTATCGGCTCCATCACTCCCTGTACCAACCCGTCCGAAACGGTTTTATGCAATACAATGGGTATGCTGGCCGGCGGGAATACGGTGGTCTTCAATCCCCATCCCCAGGCGGTGAAGACTTCGATATACGCGATGAATCTCTGCAACGAGGCCTCTCTTGAGGCGGGAGGGCCGGACAACATCGCGGTGACGGTTGAAAAGCCCACCCTTGATTCCAGCGCGGTCATGATGAAGCATAAGGATGTGCCCCTTATTGTGGCCACCGGCGGACCCGGGGTTGTTACGGCCGTGCTTTCCTCGGGCAAGAGAGGGATCGGCGCGGGGGCCGGAAATCCCCCTGCACTGGTGGATGAAACCGCTGATATCCGTCATGCGGCCGAGGCCATCGTTAACGGCTGCACCTTCGACAACAACCTTCCCTGCATAGCGGAGAAGGAGGTTGTGGCCGTTCAGAGCGTCTGCGATGAGCTGATGCACTACATGGTGACCGAGCAGGGCTGCTACCTTATTTCCAAAGAGGAGCAGGATAAGCTCACGGCTACGGTCATGGATGAAAAGAGAAGGCTTAACCGGAAATGCGTGGGAAGGGACGCGAAAACACTGCTTAAGATGATAGGGGTTGAGGTTCCGGACAATATCCGCTGCATAATCTTTGAAGGGCCGAAGGAGCATCCGCTGATTACGACCGAGCTTATGATGCCGATTCTCGGGATTGTGCGTGTTAATAATTTCGAAGAAGGGGTGGCGGCCTCTGTCTGGCTTGAGCACGGAAACCGCCACAGCGCCCATATTCATTCAAAATCCATAGACCATATAACGGATTACGCCAGGGCCATGGACACGGCGATTCTCGTTAAAAACGCTCCGTCCTATGCCTCTCTGGGCTTCGGCGGGGAGGGGTTCTGCACCTTTACGATTGCAAGCCGCACCGGAGAGGGGCTGACCAGCGCCAGAACCTTCACGAAGAGGAGAAGGTGTGTGATGGTGGACAGTTTATGCATCCGGTGAAAGTGTTGCGCTGCGACCACCGAGAATCGTGCTTGCACGAGTTCTCGAGTGGGCATAGCGCAGCCGCGAAGCAATCCGCACTTTCACCATAGAATTATAAACAGGAAAGGAGAGAATATGGCGAACTCACAGGACATAGAAGCGATTGTCAGGCAGGTGCTTGAGAGTATGGACGCTCGGGGATCGTCCTTCGGGAGCGCTTCGGCCCCGGGCGGATATTCCCAGGCTTCGGCGGATATCCCGAAAACCGCCCATGTGGCGATGTTAACCGCTATCGGACATTTTGACATAAAGGAATTTCCGATTCCTCCCGTGGGGGATGACGATATTCTTGTTAAGGTTGAAGGCTGCGGTATCTGCGGCACTGACGCCCACGAATTCAAGCGTGATCCCTTCGGGCTTATTCCTGTCGCCCTGGGTCATGAGGGCACGGGAACCATAGTCAAAATGGGAAAGAACGTGACGAAGGATTCCGCAGGCAAGCCCGTTAAGGTCGGAGACAAGATTGTTACCTGCATGATATTTGCCGACGATCCCGAAATCACGATGTTTGATCTTAATAAAAAGAACATCGGAGGAGCTGATGTCTACGGCCTTGTGCCCGATGACGAATACCACCTGAACGGCTGGTTTGCGGACTATATTCTTATCCGCCGTCCCGGCTCCACCTTCTTTAACGTAAGCGACCTCGACCTGGATTCCAGGATCTTAATAGAGCCCTGCGCCGTTCTCGTTCACGCAGTGGAGCGGGCCAAGTCCACCGGAATTCTCCGCTTCAACAGCCGGGTGGTCGTGCAGGGCTGCGGCCCCATAGGGCTTATATGCATTGCCGTTCTTCATACAATGGGAATAACCCAGATCGTGGCCGTGGACGGAAATGCCCAGAGGCTGGAATTCGCCCGGAAGATGGGAGCCACGGGAACCGTTAATTTCAAGGATTATAGCGGCGGGATCGAAGCTCTTGCCGAGGGAGTAAAAGCTCAGTTCGGAGGGCATCTCGCTGATTTTGCCTTCCAGTGCACAGGGTCTCCGGCGGGGCATTCGAATATATATAAATTTATCCGTAACGGCGGCGGCTTATGCGAACTGGGCTTCTTTATCAACGGCGGCGATGCCACTATTAATCCCCACTTCGATATCTGCTCCAAGGAAATTACAACTGTGGGCTCCTGGGTCTATACGCTCCGGGACTACGCCACGACCTTTGAGTTCCTGAAGGCGGCGCAGAAAATCGGGGTTCCGATGAAGGAGCTTATCACACATAAATTTGCCCTGAAGGATATCAATGAGGCCTATGAGGTTAATCTGGCACAGAAGGGCCTGAAGATAGCCATCATCAATGATTGAGAAAAAGGCAGTTCAGTATGGCTGAAGAGGTTATTAAGGGAACGGAGAGTGAATGCGAAGAGGCCGTGGGGCTTTTGGAGGTGTTCGGCCTGGTCTGCGCCTTTATGGCGGCGGATGCGGGCTGTAAGGCCGGAAATGTATGGCTGGAGCCCTTCGATAAAAACAAGCCGGCCAATGCCGAGACTCTGCCTGTGCCCCTGCTTGTCACCGTGAAGTTCCGAGGTTCGGTTTCCGATGTGGAAGCGGCCATGGCTGCCGGAGAGGCGGTGGCCCGGAGCATGACCGGGGTTGTTCAGAGACACATTATTCCCCGCCCTACGTCGGACACGGTAAAGATGCTTAAACTTAATTGTTTTGATAAGAAATAATCAGTATTTTCCGGTACTGTAACTTTTAAAGGTTTATTCAAGAAAGGAAACGAAAAAATGTCACAGGAAGCTTTGGGAATGATCGAGACAAGAGGCCTTACCGCTGCAATTGAGGCGGCAGATGCCATGACGAAGGCCGCTGAGGTTACCCTCGTGGGCACCGAGAAAATCGGCTCCGGCCTGGTTACCGTCATGGTTCGCGGAGATGTGGGGGCTGTTAAGGCGGCTGTGGAGACTGGTGCGGTGCAGGCCGGCCGTCTGGGTGAGCTTGTTGCCCAGCATGTGATTCCGAGACCTCATAACGATGTCGAAAAGATTCTGCCCGGCATCAGATAAACTCACAGGACTCGAAGATGGGGAAGGCTTACGGACTTGTTGAAATTGTCGGGGTTGTTGCCGCCATGGACGCGCTGGATAAAATGTGCAAGGCGGCGGATGTGTCCCTGGCAACCTGGGAGCGGCGTCTCGGAGGGAGGCTGGTGACCCTTGTTGTTGAAGGGGATGTGGCGGCCTGCGAAGAGGCTGTCCGCGCCGCAATGGCTGAACCCATCCTGAAGGTGGTATCCCACGGGATCATCGCCAATCCCCATGAGGAAATCGTAAACCTTGTGGAAATAAGCGCCAGCCGTTTTAAAAACGAGGACTGGAGTAATTTCCATAATAAAACATATCTATAGTTTTTTAGACTACGAGGAGGTAGAAAAATGTCAATGGAAGCGTTGGGTATGGTGGAAACAAGAGGTCTGGTGGCGTCGATTGAGGCTGCGGATGCCATGTGCAAGGCAGCGAACGTGACCCTGATCGGCACGGAGAAAATCGGTTCCGGGCTTGTTACGGTTATGGTTCGCGGCGATGTTGGCGCTGTGAAGAGCTCCGTGGAAGCCGGTGCGGCGAACGCCGCAAAGCTGGGCGAGCTTATTGCGACCCATGTGATTCCGAGACCTCATAACGATGTGGAAATGATTCTTCCTAAGATCCAGTAAATTTCAGACCATGGATCAGGCAGGCATTGAAGCCATCACCAGAATGGTGCTGGAAACTCTTAACCGAAGGGAAGAGGCAAAAAGCAACGGGGGCTTCCCGGTTCCCGTAGGCGTCTCGGCCAGACACATCCATCTGACGCAGAAAAGCGTGGAAGAGCTCTTTGGAGAGGGATATCACCTTACAAAGAAAAAGGAATTGATGGGCGGCCAGTTCGCTGCGAACGAGACGGTGACCATTGTGGGGCTTAAACTCCGCGCAATCGAGAATGTCAGGATTCTGGGGCCCGTGCGTTCTTTCAATCAGGTGGAGGTTTCCGCCACGGATGCCGTGAAGCTTGGCGTGAAGGTTCCGGTACGCGCTTCGGGGGACATCGCCGGAAGCGCTCCGATAGCGATTGTGGGGCCGAAGGGTGCGCTTTATCTTAAGGAGGGCTGTATAGTTGCAGCCAGGCATATCCACATGTCTCCGGAGGATGCGCGTCAGGGCGGTTTTCATGACGGGGACATTGTATCTGTCCTTTCGGAAAATGAGCGTGCCACAACCTTCGAAAATGTTCTGATTCGTGTGGATCCCTCTTTTACGCTGGAAATGCACATCGACACCGATGAGGCAAACGCGGCGGAGATAAAGACCGGGGATAGTGTGCGTATAATCAGAGCCTGACGGGAGGGGAAGAGTGATCATCGGAAAAGTTCTGGGGAACGTGGTTTCCACCCGAAAAAGCGATAAGCTCATCGGCAATAAGTTCATGATCGTTGAACCCGTCAGAGGTATGAGCGCGGATAAGGGGCGGATTGTGGCCATTGACAATATAGGTGCGGGCATCGGGGAACTGGTGCTTATTGCCCTTGGAAGCGCCGCCAGAGTGGGAACGGACAACGAAAACGCGCCGGTGGATGCCGCCATCGTGGGTATTATCGATGAGGGGCAGGATATCGTTGGCGTATGACCATTGATGAGATAAAAAATAAATTGAGAAATGCCGGGGTCGTCGGTGCAGGCGGCGCCGGCTTTCCGACGTATGCGAAGCTTAATGAACAGGCGGAGACCATAATTTTAAACTGCGCCGAATGTGAGCCTCTGCTCAGACTCCATCGTCAGCTTTTAAAGCTCCATGCCCCGGAGATTCTGAAGGCTTTTTCCCTGATTAAGGAAACCGTCGGGGCAGACAGGGCCGTGGTGGGCATAAAGGAGGAATACCGTTCAACGGTCAAAGCGGTAAAGGAAGTCCTGCCACGCTTTCCGGGAATAACCCTTAAGACTCTTTCCTCCAGTTATCCGATGGGGGACGAGGTGGTTTTAATCTATGAGACTACCGGGAAGGTAATACGTCCCGGAGGCCTCCCTATAGACGAGGGCGTTGCGGTCTTTAACGTGGAGACAATGTTCAATGCCTACAGGGCTCTTTTTTTAAACATTCCGGTGACGGAAAAGTTTCTTACCCTGGTTGGAGAGGTAAGGAATCCGGTAACGGTGAGAGTCCCCATCGGAACACCGATAGGCGAAGCTGTTGAAATGGCGGGAGGAGCAAGTACGCCGGATCCGGTTTATTTCACCGGCGGACCGATGATGGGACAGCTTGCAGACCCTGAAGACGTGGTTACCAAAACCACTAATGCCGTTCTTGTGCTTCCTTCTGACCATAAGCTTGTGCTTAAAAAGAAAGCCGATCCTTCCGTTCAGTTAAACCGTGCGGCGTCAATCTGCTGTCAGTGCCGGATGTGCACCGAGCTGTGTCCCAGGCACCTTCTGGGACATCCTATAGAGCCTCATCTTTTCATGCGCGCTGCTGCAAACCGGGATTTTCAGAAGCTCAATCCTTTTCTGAATACCTGGTTCTGCTCCGGCTGCGGTCTCTGTGAGCTGTATTCCTGTCCCCAGGGTTTACAGCCCAGAACACTGATTACGCTGTATAAAAACGGCCTGAGGCAGAGAAGGATAAAGGCTCCCTCCGAGCCGGAGACCGGCAGGGTATCGGCGGCGAGAGCCTTAAGGAAGGCGCCTGAGGAGAGGCTGGCTGCAAGGCTTAACCTTTCCGGCTATGTACACCCGGCGCCGATAGATGAAAGCTCCCGGGGGGTGGGGAGAGTGCGAATCCCATTTTCACAGCATATAGGGGTCTATGCCCATCCGATCGTCATTGTGGGTAACAGGGTGGCAAAGGGAGAGGTGGTGGCGGCGGCGCCGGAAAAAACCCTGAGCGTCAACATCCATTCATCCATAGACGGAATTGTGGAGGAAATAAATGAAAAGCAGGTTGTCATCCGGATTCGCGGTTGATGAGCCTGCAGGGTTTTCAGGGAGGACAGCTTGAACAGAGCAATAGGAATGATAGAATTCAGTACGGTTTCAACCGGTGTTACCGCGGCGGATAAAATGGTCAAGACCTCCGACGTGGAGCTTATCGAGGCGGAAACTGTCTGTCCGGGTAAGTATATAGCAATAATCGCCGGTTCTTTAAGTGCGGTTCAGGCAGCTGTGGAAGCGGCTGCTACGGGATATCCCGGGGAGCTTATAGATTCACTGGTTCTGGGAAATCCTCATGAAAGCATTTTCCCCGCGATTTACGGCACCTCCGCTGTTCAGGACATAAGCGCCCTCGGGATTCTGGAAACCTTTGATGTGGCGGCAATTCTGAAGGCTGCGGATACGGCGGCCAAGACCGCGGTGGTGGAGCTTATAGAGCTCAGGCTCGCCAAGGGAATGTGCGGGAAATCCTATATGTTCTTAACCGGAGAGGTGGCGGCGGTTTCTGCCGCAATAGAAAAGGCCAGGGAAGCGATTGCTGACAGAGGCATGTTTCTTGATTCTTCAGTTATTGCCCATCCGGATGAACAGATAATAAGATCGGTACTTTAATCAGAAAAGAGGGAGAGTATGCTGGCAGTTGAACGGCGGAATCTGATCCTGGAGGAACTGCAGAAAAACAAAAAGGTCATCGTCAGCGATCTGGCGAAGAGCTTTGATGTCTCGGAGGAGACCATAAGGCGGGATCTTGACAGGCTGGACCGGGACGGACTTGCCATAAAAAGCTACGGAGGAGCGGTCATAAACGAAAACACGAATATCGACATGCCCTTCAACGTCCGGAAAAAGAAGAACACCGTGGGGAAGCAGCGGATCGCCGAAATCATAAATACCCTTATCGATGACGGGGATCATATTATTCTGGATCCGTCCACAACGGCCGTGTTTATCGCCAGAGCCCTTAAGGAAAAGAACAGACTCACGGTCATTACAAACTCCATAGAGGTCATAATCGAGCTGGCGGATGTTTCAGACTGGAATATAATTGCCTCGGGAGGCAGCGTGAAGGAAGGGTATCTGGCTCTGGTGGGACCTCAGGCCGTGAAGGGGCTGGGGGCTTATAATGTTGAAAAGACGATAATAAGCTGCAAAGGGCTGGACATCAACAAGGGAGTGACCGACGGAAACGAGCTCTTTTCAGAAGCCAAGCAGGCCATGATACGTTCGGCCAGACAGAGGATCCTCGCGGCGGATCACACCAAATTCGATACCCTTGCGTTTTCAAAGATCTGCGATGTGTCCGATCTCGATATAGTGGTGACGGATATCCGTCCGGAGGAGAGATGGATAGAATTTTTTGAGTCCAAAAATATCAGACTGCTTTATCCGGACAGTCCGTAATAATTCAGAACGGAAAGGAATAGAAAATGGCGAACAAATATCTGGCAATCGATTTCGGCGCGTCCAGCGGGCGCCTGATAATCAGCAGCGTCGTAAACGGGAAAATCGTGTTAAAGGAGATGCACCGCTTCGACAACGGGCCGAAAAAGGTAAACGGACATCTGTGCTGGGATATTGATGCTTTGTTTAACGAGGTGAAGACCGGTCTTAAAAAATGCGGGGAGGCCGGAGAAATTCCCGACTATCTGGGGGTGGATACCTGGGGAGTGGATTATGTGCTTCTGGACAAAGAGGGAAAGATCCTGGGCCCCACCTATTCCTACAGGGACCACAGAACCAAAGGGATGGATGAAGAGGTTTATAAGATCATTCCCGAAAAGGAGCTCTATGCGCGCACCGGAATTCAGAAGGCCATATTCAATACCGTTTATCAGCTGATGGCGGTAAAGCTTCAGGAACCTGAAAATATGGAGAAGGCCGAGACTTTCCTGCATCTTCCCGATTATTTTGAATACCTTCTTACCGGTATCGCCAAAAACGAATATACCGAGGCCACAACCGGGAATCTTGTGAATCCGAAAACCCACGACTGGGACTATGAGCTCATAGAAATGCTGGGCTTCAACAAGGCGATGTTCAAGCCCCTGCAGAAGCCCGGAACGGTGCTGGGACATTTTAAGCAGGAGCTTATCGACGAGGTGGGCTTCGACTGCGAGGTGGTTATGGTGGGCTCCCACGATACAGCCTCCGCCGTCCTTTCTGTGCCCATTTTGGAGGATCTCGATAATCTCTATATAAGCTCCGGAACCTGGTCTCTTATGGGAATTGAAAATAAGGAGGCTATTCTTACGCCGGAGAGTCAGAGGTTCAATCTCACCAATGAGGGGGGCTACGACTACCGTTTCCGTTATCTGAAAAATATTATGGGACTCTGGATGATACAGCAGGTGCGGCACGAGACAGGGGATGCCTACACCTGGGATCAGCTTGCAAAGGAAGCCTGCAGGAATCTCGATTTCCCTTCCAGGGTCAATGTGGACGATGACTGTTTCCTGGCTCCGGACAACATGACGAAAGCCATTCAGGATTATTGCCGCGACCGGGCCATGCAGGTGCCGGAGAGTATAGGAGAGATCGCGAGCGTGGTCTATCAGAGCCTGGTGGAGGATTACAGCCGGACCGTGGATGTGCTGGAGGAAATGGCGGGACGGAGATTCAATACGATTCATATTGTGGGCGGCGGCTCCATGAATCCCTTTATAAACGGGCTCACCGCAAGGCGCACGGGACGCACGGTTGTTGCCGGACCCGGGGAGGCCACCGCCATAGGAAATGTGGCGGCCCAGATGATTTACGCAGGGGAGTTTGAGGGGCTTAAGGAAGTCAGGAAGTGTATTTATGAGAGCTTCGGGGTACGGGAGTATAAGCCGGAGGATGAGCTGATTGCGGCAGGCAAACTGTAAGCGGACAAGAGAAAGGAGGAGGAGTGATGAGTGTGGATTCGAATTATGAGGTGGCGAGGGAGTTTTATAAAAAGCAGGGAGTGGATACGGATGAGGCCTTAAAGAAGCTTGGTCAGTTCAGCATTTCCATGCATTGCTGGCAGGGTGATGATGTGGTGGGCTTTGACCAGGACGGCCCCCTGTCCGGAGGAATTCAGACAACCGGCAATTATCCGGGAAGGGCGAGGAATCCGGAGGAGCTTATGGCTGATATAGAGAAGGCCCTGTCCCTGATTCCGGGAGAGCACCGCCTTAACCTTCACGCCTGCTACGCGATTTTTGAGGATGGCGAAAAAGCGGACAGGGACAGGATAGAGCCGAAGCATTTTAAGAAATGGGTGGAATTCGGCAAGCGCATCGGCTTAAAGGGGATCGATTTTAATCCCACGATTTTCTCCCATTCCATGATGGTGGACGGCCTGTCCCTTACAAGTCCCAAAAAGGAGGTGCGGGATTTCTGGATCAACCACTGCAAAGCCTGCATCAGGATTTCGGAATATCTGGCGGAGGAATTCAATACCCACTGCGAGATGAACATCTGGATTCCGGACGGCTTAAAGGACGTTCCGGCGGATCGAATGGGGCCCAGGAAGCGCTATGCGGAAAGTCTGGATGAGATTCTTTCGATGCCCTATGATAAGACTAAGGTGCTGATTACCCTGGAATCCAAGGTCTTCGGTATCGGTCTTGAGAGCTATACGGCGGGCAGCGCGGAATTTACCGCGGGCTATGCCTATACCCGTCATATTCTCCCGCTCATGGATAACGGTCATTACCATCCGACCGAGGTGGTGAGCGATAAAATTTCGTCGATGCTGCTTTTTAACGAGAAGCTGGCGCTCCATGTGACCCGTGGAGTAAGGTGGGATTCAGACCATGTGGTGCTGCTGGATGATGAGACGAAGGAGATCGCGAAGGAGATCGTACGCAACGATGCCATGGACCGCGTTATGGTGGGGCTCGATTTCTTTGATGCCTCCATCAACCGGATCAGTGCCTGGACAGTCGGGATGCGCAATTTCCAGAAGGCCATGCTTTCCGCTCTGCTTACACCCTTCGATAAATTAAAGACCCTTCAGGAGGAGTCGCGCTTCACCGAGCTCATGGCCCTTCAGGAGGAGCTTAAAACCTATCCCCTGGGACTTGTGTGGGATAAGTTCTGTGCGGACAAAGGTGCCCCTGTGGGTGAAAACTGGATTGACGAAATGCTCGCCTATGAAAAGGACGTGCTCTTAAAGAGAGGCTGAATATTTAAAGAAAAAGGGCTGCGCTTTGACGCAGCCCTTTTCTGATGCGGTTTTTTATTTCCAGGGGCTCTTTCCGTAGCTGCCGGGTTTTTTGCCGGTGTCTTTCAAGAAGCGGTAGCGGTAGCCGTCCTGCTCTATATTATCCGTGTCATAGAGCATCATGGATTCGCCGTAGGGCTCCAGCACATGGAAGAACTGTTCCACGTAATCTCCGTCCTTAATATAGAGTACCCGGGCATCTATGCCGTGTTCACGGGATTTTCCGTCCCAACGGCAGCCTGTAGTGTCACGGGTCTCCCTGGCTGCAACAAAACCATGGAAGCTTGCACAGGCTTTTTCGTCCGAGGAGCAGCAGGTAAGGGTTCCGGCGTTGCTGCACCAGCTGACATTGGAATGGAAGCCGTACCACTCCAGCTCTCCTGTACCGTCCATGTTGAGCTTTATCCAGGCGTCATTCTTTCCGTCGGTATTTTCAGGGAGAGTCACCTTTCCGTTTTCATCTATGCCGTCATAGAGCTTATAGGTTCCGCTGTCATCAAGGACATGGTCAAAGGAGGACCAGTCAGGAAGTTCACCCTTTGCAATGGCTTTATTCTTATAGTCAAGCTGCATATCGTATACTTCCTTATAGTACTCCTGTCTGTCCACGTGGTCGAAGTTCTCCCCGTCCACCTCCAGGATCTGGAACCTGAGGAAAAGACCGTTGGGACCGATTCCCTTTCCGAGATCCACCAGGCCGTCCCCGTCTATTAAGTGCCAGGAACCGTCGGCATATGCGAGATTATAAACATAACACATAGGAGCGGCATTCATCACGGCATCGATCTTCTCCTGAGTGTCATCATCTATCTCATCATTTGCGTAGTCGTCCGCATGCCTGCTCTTCGTAGGCTCTACATAATTCTTGTCAAAGAAGTCCTGATAGGATTTGTATACGTCTCCGTATACATCCGAAATCCCGAGAATAGCAGTGACACAGGGGATTCCTGAAGCTACCAGCATATCCCTCATAAGGTATGCCCTGCCCTCGTTATAAAGCCCGTGGCCTTTAAGGGATTTTCTGATCTCTTCCTTCTTTGCTACCTGTTTTTCGTCCGCGTGCTTCGTATCATATCTGTCGGTCTCATAATCGTAGATATAGTCGGCTCTGGCAAATTTTCCCACACGCTCCAGCTTCCTGACCTCATCCTTGTCGGTATCAAGAACGTAGTCGCTGAGAGCCTTGATCTCTTTATCCTTTCCGCTCTTCAGCTTATAGTCTTTTATATCCGTGCTGAGGGAGGAAAGCAATTTATTAAGGTCTCCCAGGTTTGCATTCAGGAAGGCGGGACCGTATTCAAAATATTCAATGCTTCCCAGGGAATCGGTAGCCTGGGACTCATCAAAGGAACAGAACATTGCATGACCCAAAGCCGCACAGCCGAAGCCTGCATGAGAGCAGTAAATGTCCTGCTCATACTTTCCGGTTTTTTTATCCAGCGTTACAGGGAACATATCCGGTGCGCAATGGAATATCTTCAGGTTCTTTGCGTCATATATACCCGTTTTGATCTCCCACAGGCCGATTCCCTCAAAGCCTCTGGGATAATCGATTTCCGTTACGGAAGGCTCTATATACTTTACGTGGCCGTTTACCGGATCAAAGTAGAGATTCCCGCCTTTCATAGGGTACTTCTTGTCCCTGGGGGTGGGAGCATAGCCCGTAAGACCGTCCCGGACCTCACCGCTCTTTATCTTAAGTGTCGGGAAATCCCCGGCTTTCTTCATGGCAGCCTCTGCGTCCGCTCCGTCCCGGGCAAGTATCATGTTATTTCCTTTGACCTTTACGAAGATAATATCCCCGTCTGCCGCGACCTTGTATGGATACAGAGGATCGGTATCGTTAGTATATTTTGTGATGGCAGAGTACAGATCATCCATGTAATAATCACCGTCATGGAGGTCATTCGAGCCGAGGTTAAAGTCGATCCTGCCGCCTTCCTTCGACTGCAGCCAGTACTCATCATAGCCCCATTTTTTAAGGTCAGCTCCTTTGATAAGCTTGCCCATATCCTCTACGGCGCAGACCCTGTACATGCAGTCGGAGAGAACCGGGATATCCGTATCGGAATCCTCATCGTAATCTGAAGCTTCAGCGTCAGTACTGCCTGCGTCGCTGCCGTCAGCTACCACGGTGCTGTTCTTTTTGCTGCCCTTTTTAAAATCGGCAAAGGCTTTTGCTCCGTCCACGCCGTCCCTGACGTAATAGTACTGAAGGGAGCCTTCTCCCATGTTCAGAATAAGAACGTCCCCCTTTACCTCAAAGGTATAAATCGGATTGCCGAACATAGAGATATTGCCCTTATCATCCCATTCGAGCTCGTTGTCCGCAGCGTCGGTTCCGGAGGAATTCATGTTCATCCGGCCTGTATGATCCTTTTCCAGAAAGATAAAGCCGTTCATTGCCACTTCGTCATGATCGAGCTCCATCCAGGTGTCCCCGTTATTTATGGCATAGGTCCACATATCATAGTGCCCGGGGATTTCGGAGGAGTCAGCCTTTTCCTCCGTCGTGGCATCCTCTTATTTTTCGGCGTCCTTCGTCTTGTCCTTTTTACCGAAGACCTTGGAAAAAAGACCGCCCTTTTCAGAGAATTCCGTTTTTTCCTTTCTTTCCGCAGCTTCCGCTTTTTTGCCGCAGCCTGCCGTCATGGACATAATCAGTGCCGCAACCAGCAAAATACTCAAAAGCTTTTTTGTGATCCTCATAAAATCCTCCTTTGAATTCTTAATAATGGAATTATCTCACAATGCCTGAAAAAAATCCACTGATGAAAACAGGCATTATACGGCCTTAAACGGCATAAAGGGACTCTCACAGGTGACAAAATAAGGATTTTAAAAAAAAATATTTGTTTTACCCTTAATTTTTCCTGCCTGCCTCCGATATATATAGCAGAAAGACAAATACAAATACAACAATTCTTTTTCATGTTCACTCCTGATTGACGAACAAGCCTCCCGGACGGAATGCCGCACCTCCCGGAGGCTTTCGTCATTGTGATTGTTATTTTCCTTTTTTTCAACTATAATTACTCTCTATGAAAAGAAATGTGGTTCGGACAGTCTGTATTCTTATAGCTCTTTGCTGCTTCGGATATCTGGGGTTTTACTATTACCAGATGAAGCGGAATGCCGAGGACGCCGCGGCAATGGAGGAGCTGTCAAAACGCTCGGATCATTCCATGACAGTATATACTCCGCCTGAGCCTGAGGAAGATAAGGCTCAGGAGGAAGAGGAAGGCGGCAAGGAGGAGCCGAAGGAGCGCAGGCTCTATGTTCTGGGGCAGTATCAGTCCCTCTATGAAAAAAACAAAAACTTCATCGGCTGGATAGCCATTGACGGAACAAATATTAACTATCCGGTCATGAAGTCCATTTACGGCAACGGGGAATTCTATCTGGATCATAATTTCGACGGGGAAGAGGATAAGAACGGAACCCTCTTTATGGATGATGACTGTGATATAATCCGTCCCAGCGAGAACTGGATAATCTACGGCCACAACATGAAATCCGGGAAGATGTTCGGGGATCTTACGGATTATAAATCAGAGGCGTTTTACCGGGAGCATCCGGTGGTAAAATTTGATACCATATACGAGCAGGGCATCTATGACGTGATGTATGCCTTTGAGTCCAGAGTCTATCAGGAAAGCACGATAGCTTTTAAATATTATCAGTTCATAGATCCGGCCTCCGAGGCGGAGTTCGATTCCGCCATGAGGGAAATGGCTGCGGATTCATTCTATGATACAGGCGTTACCGCACAGTATGGCGACAGGCTCCTGCTTCTCTCAACCTGTGACTACAACGAGGATAACGGGCGCTTTGTAGTAGTCTGCCGCAGAAGAGACTGATTCGGCGGAAGATAAAATGAAAGGCTAAAAATATGAACGGAGCTGAGGCAATTGTAAAATGTCTTAAAAGCGAGGGGGTTGAAATCGTCTTCGGCTATTCCGGAGTCGCCATCGACCCTTTCTGGAACGCGCTTAAAGACAGCGGAATAAAGGGTGTGCTGGTCCGCACCGAGCAGAACGCGGGCCATGCTGCCAGCGGCTATGCCAGGGTAAGCGAAAAAGTCGGAGTCTGCGCCGTAACAAGCGGACCCGGGGCAACGAATCTTTTAACCGGTATCGCCACCGCCTATGCCGATTCGATTCCGCTGGTGTGCATAACGGGTCAGGTGGAAACCTCCCAGATAGGCTCCGATGTCTTTCAGGAGGCCGATGTTATAGGCGCGGCGGAATCCTTTGTCAAATACAGCTTTCTTGTAAAGGATGTGCGCGACCTTCCCCGTGTCTTTCATGAGGCATTTTATATCGCCGGAAGCGGGAGAAAGGGACCGGTTCTTATCGATGTGCCCCAGGACGTACAGGAGGCCTCGATCCGTGATTTTACTTATCCGGAGTCCGATCCAGCGCTCCGCACCTACAAGCCCACGGTCAGGGGCCACATCGTGCAGATAAGAAAGGTGGCCAAAGAGCTTGAAAAGGCTAAACGCCCCCTTGTCTGCTGCGGCGGAGGGATTCATTTAAGCGGGGCTGGCGAGGAATTCAGGGCCTTTGTGGAAAAGTTCCGGCTTCCGGTGGTCTGGACCATGATGGGACTTGGAGTGCTTCCGACAGAGCATGAAATGGGGCTCGGGATGGTGGGAAACAACGGTCATTCCAATGCCAACCGGGCCATGCGGGAATGCGATCTTCTGATTATGATGGGAGCCAGGGTGGCGGACAGGGCCGTGGCTGATCCCGATCTGACCTTTGACGGAAAGGTTCTGGTGCATATAGATGTGGATCCTGCGGAAATCGGGAAAAACGTGGGCCCGACGATCCCGATTGTGGGGGATGTGAAGCATATCCTCGCTGATCTTCTGGATATGGATATAAAATGCCGGCCCCATGAGGACTGGATTGCCGCGCTGTATGAATACCGCTCGGAGAGGCGTACACTTTCCCAGGCGGCAAAGGGAAAGAGCGGTTTTGTGGACGCGCCGAAATTTGTCGCTCTCTTAAGCTCCATGCTAAAGGAGGACGCAGTGTATGTGGCGGATGTAGGGCAGAACCAGATTATAAGCTGCCTGAACTGTGAGATAAGGAAAGGGAGATTTTTAACCTCCGGAGGAATGGGAACCATGGGCTATTCGATTCCCGCGGCTCTGGGCGCGAAGAAAGCCGACCCGGAGAGGCAGGTGGTTGCTGTCTGCGGGGACGGAGCCTTCCAGATGTCCATGATGGAGCTGGCCCTGATTCATCAGGAGAAGCTGCCGATTAAAATCGTGGTGGTTAAAAACAGCTATCTCGGCCTTGTCAGAGAGCATCAGAAAAAAACATATCCCGGAGATTATACTATGGTGGCTTTGGGAGACGAGCCTGATTTAAAGCATATTGCGGCGGCCTACGGAATAGACTGGTTCCTGGCGTCGGAGATGAAGGGGCTTAAGGAGAGGATAAAGAAGTTTCTGGACTCGGAAGACGGAGCGCTCCTGGAGGTGCGCATTGATCCGATGGTTGACATAAAGTAAAGAAAAGGAGAAGTATGAAAAAAATATATTCCGTACTGGTGGAGAACCGCTCCGGCGTGCTTTCAAAGGTGTCGGGCCTGTTCGCCAGAAGAAGCTTCAATATTGATTCCCTCGCGGTGGGGGAGACCGAGGATTCGGCGGTTTCCTGCATGACCATCGTCTCCAGCGGCGACAGGCATACCATCGAGCAGATTGAAAAGCAGCTCAATAAAAAGATCGACGTCATAAAGATCAAGACCTTTGAGGAGGAGGAATCCGTAAGCCGGGAGCTGATGCTCGTAAAGGTCAGGTACAACAAGTCGAACCGCAAGGAAATCATGGAGATCTGCGAGGCTATGAAAGCCGATATCGTGGATATGTCCGAAAATCTTATGATGATCCAGCTCTGCGACAGACCGGAGCGCACTGCCATGATGATCCGCCTCTTATCCGGAATCAGCATAGTGGAAATGGCCCGGACCGGGACCCTGGCCCTTCCGAAATGCCGGATGAGCTGACAGGTTTGACAATCCCCCGAAAGAGAGATACACTTACGATTTGAAAGTGTTGCGCTGCGATAAGAGGTTTCAGATGCATACCAGAGTTTTTCAGCTTCTGGTGGACAACACCTCCGGCGTCTTAAGCCGGATTTCGGGGCTGTTTTCCAGAAGAGGCTATAATATCGAAAGTATAACGGCAGGTGTAACGGCCGATCCGCGTTTTACGCGTATAACGATTGTCACCAGCGGAGACGACGACATTCTCGAGCAGATCGAAAAGCAGCTGGCAAAGCTCATTGATGTGCGTTCCGTGAAGGAGCTGAAGCCGGAAAATTCGGTGTACCGGGAGCTCTGTCTGATAAAAGTTGAGGTTGAGCCCGAAAAGATGCAGAATGTCATCGCGCTGGCCGGGATTTACCACGCCACCATCGAGGATCTGACCGAGAATTCCCTTATGATCGTCATTACGGAAAATCAGAGCAAGATCGACACCTTCATAAACGTCCTCACAAAGTCGGAATATAAGATACTGGAAATCGCCCGCACCGGCATAGCCGGCCTCCAGCGCGGAACCGACGGTGTTATCTGGTTCGACTGATCCTTTTGTGCAACTTCGGCCGAATCCTTTTTTCAGGCTTCGTCCGTTAAAAGTATATTATTAACGAGGAGAGAAAGAATGACGGATTTCAATGCAACCAACCCGATCTACTACCAGAGCGACTGCAACCTGTCCTTCCTGGACGGGAAAACCATCGCCATCATCGGCTACGGCAGCCAGGGGCACGCCCAGGCCCTGAATCTTAAGGATTCCGGCTGCAATGTCATCATCGGTCTCTACGAGGGATCAAAATCCTGGAAGAGGGCCGAAGAGCAGGGCTTCAAGGTCTATACAGCCGCTGAGGCCGCCGCAAAAGCGGACATTATCATGATTCTTATCAATGATGAAAAACAGGCCGCTCTTTATAAGGAGTCAATCGAGCCGAATCTGGAGGCCGGCAATATGCTGATGTTCTCCCACGGCTTCAATATCCATTTCAAGCTTATCAAGCCCCCGAAGGATGTGGACGTCACGATGATCGCGCCCAAGGCTCCGGGACACACTGTAAGAAGCGAATATCAGGCCGGCAAGGGCACGCCCTGCCTTATCGCTGTGGAGCAGGACTATACCGGCAAGGCCCGTGACATCGCCCTGGCATACGCGCTGGGTATCGGCGGCGCAAGGGCCGGAGTGCTTTCCACCACCTTCCGCACCGAGACCGAAACCGACCTCTTCGGTGAGCAGGCCGTGCTTTGCGGCGGCGTCTGCGCCCTGATGCAGACCGGCTTCGAGGTACTCTGCGAGGCGGGTTACGATCCCAGAAACGCCTATTTCGAGTGCATCCACGAGATGAAGCTGATCGTTGACCTTATTTACCAGTCCGGCTTCGCGGGAATGCGTTATTCGATTTCCAATACGGCTGAATACGGCGATTATGTGACGGGGCCGAAGATCATCACCCCCGAAACCAAGCAGACGATGAAAAAGATTCTTGCCGCTATTCAGGACGGAAGCTTTGCCAAGGACTTCCTGCTGGATATGTCCTCAGCCAGCGGCCAGGTGCACTTCAACGCTCTCAGGCAGAAGGCGGCTGAGCATCCCTGCGAGAAGGTGGGAAGCGAAATCCGCAAGCTCTACAGCTGGAGCGACGAGGACAAGCTTATCAACAACTGACGTTTTTAAGTCTCCTGTAAAGAGGAACGTATGGGACGCGTTGCGATTCGCCGGCCGGAAGGCCGGTGAATTGTAACGCGTTGTATTTTGTAGAGAATTGTGATATAGTATACTACATCTTGCGCTTTTGAAAAGAAAAGGGGGTTTATCATACCATGGGAATGACAATGACCCAGAAGATACTGGCCGCCGCAGCCGGTCTTTCCGAAGTAAAGGCCGGGCAGCTCATAGAGGCTGATCTGGATCTGGTGCTGGGCAACGATATCACTACTCCGGTGGCTGTAAACGTCATGGAGGGACTCGAGAATAAAAAGGTCTTTGACAGGAATAAAATCGCTCTGGTCATGGATCACTTTATTCCGAACAAGGATATAAAATCCGCAGAAAACTGCAAGTGCTGCCGGGATTTCGCCAGAGAGCACGGGATCACAAATTACTTCGATGTGGGACAGATGGGTATAGAGCATGCCCTGCTTCCGGAGCAGGGGCTTGTTGTGGCGGGGGACTGCGTTATAGGCGCGGATTCCCACACCTGCACCTACGGCGCGCTGGGAGCCTTTTCCACCGGTGTGGGTTCTACCGACATGGCCGCCGGGATGGCCACGGGAAAGGCCTGGTTCAAGGTGCCCTCCGCAATCCGCTTTAATCTTAAGGGTTCACTTCCTCCTTTCGTTTCCGGCAAGGATGTGATTCTCCATATTATCGGCATGATAGGAGTGGACGGGGCGCTCTACCGTTCCATGGAATTTGTCGGAGAGGGAGTGGCGGCCCTTTCCATGGATGACCGCTTCACAATCGCTAATATGGCTATAGAAGCCGGGGGAAAGAACGGAATCTTCCCTGTTGATGAAAAGACAAAGGAATACATGAAGGCTCATTCGGAGCGGAGCTTCAGGGTGTTTGAAGCCGATTCCGACGCCGTATACGACGAGGAATATACGATTGACCTTTCATCCCTTAAAAGCACGGTTGCCTGTCCTCATCTTCCGGGCAATACGAAGACCATAGACGAGATTGAGGCGGAGCATATCGAAATAGACCAGGTCGTAATCGGCTCCTGTACAAACGGAAGGATATCCGACCTGCGCGCGGCCGCTGAGATTATCTCCCGGGGGCAGGTTTCGAAGGGAGTGCGCTGTATCATTATCCCCGCGACCCAGAAAATCTATCTTCAGGCCCTGGAGGAAGGCCTCCTTAAAACCTTTGTGGAGGCGGGAGCCATTGTGTCCACTCCGACCTGCGGGCCGTGCCTGGGGGGCTATATGGGGATTCTCGCCGCCGGGGAGCGCTGTGTTTCCACGACGAACCGGAATTTTGTGGGCCGGATGGGACATGTGGACTCGGAGGTATATCTCGCCAGCCCCGCCGTTGCCGCAATGAGTGCGTTAAAAGGGTACATAGCTGCGCCTGCCCAATCCTAAATCGGAAAGGAAAAAGAAATGAAAGCAAAAGGAAAAGTATTTCTTTACGGGGACAATGTGGATACGGATGTTATAATCCCCGCAAGATACCTTAATATTCAGGACAAAAAGGAGCTCGCCTCCCACGCCATGGAGGATATTGATAAAGACTTCGCCTCCCGGGTGAAGCCCGGAGACCTTGTTGTGGCAGGAAAGAATTTCGGCTGCGGCTCATCCAGGGAGCACGCCCCTCTGGTGCTCAAAGAAGCCGGTGTGGGCTGCGTCATCGCCGAAACCTTTGCCCGGATTTTTTACCGGAATGCGATAAATATCGGGCTCCCCATCATAGAATGCCCCGAAGCCGCCGGGAAAATCGAGGCCGGGGATGAGCTCGAAGTGGACTTTGATACAGGAAGGATTACTGACCTGACAAAAGGAACCTCCTTCACGGGGCAGGCCTTCCCGGAATTCATGCAGAAGCTCATAGAAAGCGGCGGTCTGGTGCCGTATATTAATTCCGGAACGAAAGGATAACCATGACAATAATTCAGGCTGTACTCCTGGGGCTCCTTCAGGGTTTGACGGAGTTCCTGCCGGTTTCCTCATCGGGACATCTGGCAATATTCCAGAATCTTTTTTCCATAGGCAAGGGAGTGGAGGATTTGTTTTTATTTGATATTCTCCTGCATCTGGGCACCCTTATTTCCATCTTCGTGGTGTTTTACCGGGAAATAGGGAAGCTCATTTCCGAGTTTTTCGGAATCGTAGTGGATTTCTTCCGCAATATTCCCGCCTGGCTCCACAGGGAAAAGGGACGGAAGATTCTGCGCTCTCCCTACCGGCGCTTCGCGATGATGATTATAATTTCCACGATTCCTACCGGGATTCTGGGGATTCTTCTTAAAAACATAGTCAAGGCGGCTTCCGCCACCCTGATTATGCCCGGAATCTGCCTTCTTATTAATGCCGGGCTGCTCTTTTTTGCGGAGCGGATGCCCGAGGGGTATAAAACTCCGAGGGACGCAAGCTTTTTAGACGCGGTTCTCGTGGGAATCGCCCAGGGTTTCGCCACCCTTCCGGGGATTTCCCGCTCCGGAAGCACAATAACCACAGGTCTTATGTGCGGCTTTGATTCCAAATTCGTGATCCGCTATTCCTTTATCATGTCAATTCCCGCCGTGCTCGGTGCGGTGGTGCTGGAAATAAAGGATGCCATCGGAACGCACTTTGAGATTTCCTACCTTGTGGGCACCCTTGTGGCGGCCGTAGTGGGTTATATTGCCATCAGGGTAATGCTTATGATTGTCAGAAAGAGACGGTATCTTTTCTTCTCGATTTACTGTCTGGTAATCGGATTAGTGGCAATTGCAGGGCATTTCATCAAAAAGTAGGGTTTTTAAGAAAAATGGCGGAAAAACGCAGGAAGAATCAGGGAAATACCGGAACGCGAAGCAGGAAGAGCTCCTCCGGAAATTCCCGTTCTCAGAATGAAGAAATAAAAACCGGGGAAGATGGAGCACTCATAAAAGAAGCGGGAATGCTTCTTATCTTTGCTTTCTCGGTGATACTGTTCATAGGCAATTTCGGCCTCACAGGCGGTTTCGGACGTGTTGTAAACACGTTCCTTTTTGGGTTGTTCGGTTTTACCCAATATCTTTTTCCCGTGGTTCTGTGTGTTCAGGTCTGGTTTTTTCTGGCAAATCAGAATAATCCCCACGCAACGGTGCGGCTTGCCTTATCCGCCGTGCTGTTCACAGATCTGGGGATGCTTTTTCAGCTGTTTTTCAACAGGGAATATGAACGGGAAAAATATGAAAGCTACTACACATTCGGCGCGGAGACCCACCATGGCGGGGGTCTTCTGGGCGGAGGTTTCTTCGGTCTCCTTAAAAAAGGACTGGGCACTACGGGGCTTGTGATTCTCATCCTTGTTCTGGCCATTATCTGCCTGGTGCTTATTACGGGAAAAAGCTTTTTCGGAGGAGTGAAAAAGGGCTCCAGGAAAGTGGCCGATACGGCTAAGCTCACACGCGAGAGATATCTTGAGGAAAGAGCCAGAAGGGAAGAAGAGCGGGAAAAAGCCTTTTCAGCCCAGGAAACTTACGAAGATGACGCTCTGCGGGACAGGCTTGTCAGCGTGGATCTGAAAAAAGCGGCAGAGGGGGAGAAGCCGCTTTCCGAGCGCATAGAGGAGGCCGCCCTCTCCGAAGTCATGCCCGAAGAGGCTGCAGAAACGGCTGAAAAGCCGGAAAAGGTGCCTGTCTTCAAACTGCACCACTCTCACGGGGCAGCTCCGGCGGAAAATGTCCTTACGGAAAAGGTCGTGCGCATGCCGGGAGAAATATCAATTTCCGAAGTTGATTTTGCCTCCGAGGCAAGGGATATTTTTGATCTTGAAAAAGTTGCCCCCGAGACCTATGAGGAAGAGCTCCTTCCCGCGGAAGAGTCTGAGAAACCGGTTCCCGCGGAAGAGCCTTTTGAGCCGGCTTACGCTGAAGAGCTTTATGAACCTGTTCCCGAGCCTTATGCGCCCGTATCCGCACAGGAAATGAATTCCGATGAGCTTCCCGAGACGGTTCCCGACCTGAGTGAACTTGTCTCTCCCGAGGTTCCTCCGGAAGAGGAGGCCGGGTATCTCGACGAAGACGATTTTGAGGGAACGGGAGAGTTTGTCCGGCCCGGTGAAAGTACGGATAAGGGCAGCGACGACGGGGAAGAGATTGACGAAAATACAGACGATGAAAATCTGATCGGGGAGGAAATTGAGGCCTTTGACGAAGAGGAGGCGGAAAAGGAATATGTCCTTCCTCCGGCCTCACTTCTGACAAAGGGAAAGGAAGAGAGCGGTGATTCGGAGGAGAAGCTTAAGGAGACCGCCGAAAAGCTGACGGATACTCTGGCCAGCTTCGGCGTCAACGTGACTCTTACCGACTTCAGCCGCGGCCCCACGGTTACCCGCTACGAAATCCAGCCGGAACAGGGCGTCAAGGTAAACAGGATACTTTCGCTCTCGGACGATATAAAGCTCAACCTTGCCGCCGCGGATATAAGAATCGAGGCTCCGATCCCCGGGAAGGCCGCCGTGGGAATCGAGGTGCCCAACAGGACAAATACTCCGGTTATGCTTCGGGATCTCATCGACAGCGCGGAATTTGCGGCCGCGAAATCGAAGCTTACCTTTGCGGTGGGAAAGGATATCGCGGGAAAGCCGGTGGTCTTCGACATTGATAAAATGCCCCATCTTCTTATTGCGGGCGCCACCGGCTCGGGAAAGTCCGTCTGTATAAACACCATCATCATGAGCCTGCTTTTCAAGGCCCGTCCCGATGAGGTAAAGATGATAATGGTGGATCCCAAGGTTGTGGAGCTTTCAGTTTACAACGGTCTGCCCCATCTCCTGACTCCCGTGGTGACCGATCCCCAGAAGGCTGCCGGCGCCCTGCACTGGGGGCTCGCGGAGATGCAGAGGCGCTACAGGCTCTTTGCCGACGAGCGGGTCAGGGATATTGTGGGCTATAACGATAAGATTTCAAGGGTGTATCCCGACGAAAAGCCTCTGCCCCGGATAGTGATAATCGTCGACGAGCTGGCCGATCTTATGATGGTTGCGAAATCCGAGGTGGAGATTTCCATCTGCCGTCTGGCCCAGCTTGCCAGGGCCGCGGGCATACATCTGGTAATTGCCACCCAGCGTCCCTCGGTGGACGTGATTACCGGGCTCATAAAGGCCAATATGCCCAGCCGGATTGCCTTCGCGGTTTCCTCAGGCGTGGATTCAAGGACGATTCTTGACATGTACGGCGCGGAAAAGCTCCTGGGGAAGGGCGATATGCTCTTTTACCCCCAGGGACATACAAAGCCGGAACGCCTTCAGGGAGCCTTTGTGTCGGATTCCGAGGTGGAAAGCGTCGTAAACTTTATTCTGGAGCACACTCCTTCGGCGGGGGCGGATGGCGACGCAGAAGATATTTCCTCCGAAATCGAAGAACATGCCTCTGCCGGACACAGCTCTGCCTTAAGCCAGACACCGTCTGCGGAGCTTTCCGAGGATGACGGGCGGGATCAGTATTTCGCTGATGCCGGCAGATTTATCATAGAAAAACAGAAGGCTTCCATCGGCAACCTTCAGCGAAATTTCCGCATCGGCTTCAACCGGGCCGCCCGGATTATGGATCAGCTTTCGGATGCCGGAGTGGTAAGCCATGAGGACGGTACAAAGGCCAGGCAGATTCTGATGGATATGGATGAGTTTAACGCGTTGCTGAACGGGGTCAGACAGGAAGAGGAGGATCAGTAAAGTATGAAGACCGATATTGAAATTGCAAGAGAAGCCTCTCTTATGCCCATCGGGGAGGTGGCAGCAAGTCTTGACATTCCCTCTGAGGCGCTGGAGCTCTACGGAAACACCAAGGCCAAGCTTTCCGAGGAGTATCTTTCGGGTCTTGACGGGAAAAAGAGGGGGAAGCTCGTTTTAGTGACCGCGATAAATCCCACCCCCGCGGGAGAGGGAAAAACCACGACGACGGTGGGGCTGGGAGAGGCCTTCGGCATCCTTAAGAAAAAGGCTGTCATCGCCCTCCGTGAGCCTTCCCTGGGCCCCTGCTTCGGAGTCAAGGGAGGAGCGGCGGGAGGAGGCTACGCCCAGGTTGTGCCCATGGATGAGCTCAATCTCCATTTTACCGGGGATTTCCATGCCATAACCACGGCCAACAACCTCTGCGCGGCTATGCTGGACAACCATATCCAGCAGGGTAACGAACTTGATATCGATCCGAGGCGCATAGTCTTAAAGAGGTGTCTCGACATCAACGACCGGGTCCTGCGAAATGTGGTTGTGGGACTTGGCGGAAAGTCGGACGGCTATGTCAGGGAGGATCATTTTACAATAACCGTGGCCAGCGAGGTTATGGCGATTTTCTGTCTGGCCTCCGATCTGCCTGATTTAAAGAAGAGGCTCTCGGAGATGATAGTGGCCTACGATACCTCCGGCAAACCGGTTACCGCCGGGGATATAAAGGCGGTGGGAGCCATGACCGCGCTTCTTAAGGAGGCTTTTAAGCCCAATCTGATCCAGACTCTGGAGCATACTCCGGCCCTGGTTCACGGCGGGCCTTTCGCGAATATTGCTCATGGCTGCAACTCGGTCCGGGCCACCCTTGCAGCCCTTTCAATGGCGGATATCGTGATTACCGAGGCAGGCTTCGGCGCGGATCTGGGAGCGGAGAAGTTTTTTGATATAAAGTGCCGCTCGGCCGGACTTTCTCCGGACGCGGCCGTGCTGGTGGCCACGATCCGGGCGCTTAAGTACCACGGGGGAGTGAAGAAGGACGCCCTTGGGGAAGAGAATACGGAGGCTCTTTCAAAGGGACTCTGCAATCTCGGAAAGCACATCGACAATCTTAAAAAGTTCGGAGTGCCTATTGTGGTGGCCTTAAACGCCTTTACCACGGATACCCCGAAGGAACGCTCTCTTGTTGAGGAGTACGTTTCCGGCAGGGGCTGCGTCTGCGCCTTCAGCGAGGTCTGGGGAAAGGGCGGAGAGGGAGGCCTGGAGCTTGCGAAGAAGCTGCTCGACACGCTTGAAAACGAAAGCTCCTGTTTCCATACCCTCTATGAGGATTCCATGCCTCTCGATAAAAAAATCGAAACCGTGGCGAAGGAGATCTACGGCGCAGGGAGCGTGGTCTTTTCGAAGGCGGCCGGGAAGGCCTTAAAGGAGCTGACGGAGCTGGGCTTCGGAGAATTACCCGTCTGTATGGCAAAGACACAGTATTCGCTCTCGGACGATCCTTCTCTTCTCGGGGCGCCGGAGGGCTTTGCTCTGTCGGTGCGCGATGTCTACGTCTCCTCCGGGGCGGGCTTTGTCGTGGCCCTGACCGGATCGGTTATGACAATGCCGGGACTCCCCAAAACCCCGGCTGCCTTCTCGATTGATGTGGACGAAAACGGAAATATAACAGGGCTGTTTTGAGGGAGGCTCCTTATGCGGTTAATAGACGGAAAAGCCATTGCGCAGGAAATAAAGGAAGAGGTGAGGGACCGGATAGCCTCCGAGGGGATAAAGGCCGCTCTTGCGGTTATCCTGGTGGGGAACGATCCGGCTTCGCAAGTTTATGTCGGGAACAAGAAAAAAGCCTGTGAATTCTGCGGAATAAGGTCGATTTCCCATGAGCTTCCCGCGGAAACGACGGAGGAGGAGGTTACGGAGCTTATACGCAAGCTCAACAACGATCCGGAGGTTTCCGGGATTCTCTGCCAGCTGCCGCTTCCGGAGGGGATAAACGAAAAGCGGGTTATAGAGACGATAGCCCCCGAAAAGGATGTGGACGGCTTCACGGTAAGAAGCGCCGGAGCCCTTTTTGCCGGAGAGGAGGGCTTCCTGCCCTGCACTCCCGCCGGCATAATTGAGCTTCTTAAGCGTTCAGGCGTGGAACTCGAGGGAAAAAACTGCGTGGTCATGGGACGAAGCAACATCGTGGGAAAGCCCATGGCCCAGCTCCTGCTCAGGGAAAACGCCACGGTTACCGTGACCCATTCCAGGACAAAAAACATAAGGGAAATCACCTCCCGGGCTGATATTCTCGTTGTGGCAGTGGGAAAGCCCATGATGGTAGATGCCGGCTATATCCGGGAGGGGGCGGTGGTTATAGACGTGGGGATTCACCGCCTGAATCCCGATGAGAACGGCGGAAGAAAGCTTTGCGGAGATGTGGATTTTGAGTCGGTAAAGGAGAAAGCGGGCCTCATAACTCCGGTTCCCGGCGGAGTGGGCCCTATGACCATAGCCATGCTGATGGCAAACACCTTAAAAGCGGCGGCTGCCTCGTGTGATTCCAACCGGAGAAAATTTAGAAATGCTCTGTCCGAAATGCGGAGAAGTCTTTCCTGATAAATACATGTATTGCCCGAAATGCGGGCATTCCATACAGATTGTCCCTGACTACGACCCGGAAATAGAGGAGAATATTCTTAAATCCGGAGAGGATATTTCCGACAGTCTTGAGGCCCTTTTTACTCCCGAAGGGGAGCGCAGGGTCTCCGAGGACACCGTTGAGCTTCCGGCGGTCAACGAAAAGGTGAAGTTTATCCGGCGCACCTCGCTGGTGACCGGTATTCTTTTTGTGCTTATCGCGGCTGCTGTGCTGGGCGGACTTTCTGTTGTGGAAATAAGGCGCACCTCTTTCAACGGCATCATTACACGGGCAGAAGAGGCCTATTCGGACGGAGAGTACGAAAACGCAGCGAAGCTCTATTCACAGGCCCTCGACAAACAGCTGGAGGACGCTCCCCTTTTTGAGCGGGTCAATCTCGAAATGAAGCTTGCCGAGACCTGGCGTCTGGCCGGGGACAGGGAGAGGGCACTTGCGGTGTATGAAACCGTGATAGGACAGGACAGCGGGAATACCGACGCCTATCTGGCTCTCGTGGAGCTGTATTACGAAAACGAGGATTACGGGATGCTTGACCGTACCATCTCCTCCATAACCGACGAGGCGGTGCGCGACCGGCTTTCCTCATATCTTACCGGAGAAGTGGAGTTTTCCGTCAAAAGCGGTTCCTACGACAGGGAATTCGACCTTGAGCTCTCCTCGGACAAGATGGGAAGCATATATTATACCCTGGACGGAACGGATCCCACGGTCAATTCGGAGGAATATGCCGCGCCGATCCGTATCGGTGAGGGGGAGAGCACGGTGCGGGCCGTTTTTGTCAATATTCACGGTATAGCCGGCTCAGTACGGGAGGAGCGCTATGAGGTGAGCTTCGCCGTACCCGACGCTCCCGTCGTCACCCCGGATTCCGGGCAGTATTCCATCCCCGAATACATTATCGTGGACGTACCGGACGGAGTGAACGCCTACTATACCACCGACGGAAGCGACCCGGACGCGGATTCCGAGCTCTACGGAAAGGCGCTCACGATGGAGCTTGGAAAGAGCACTCTGAAGTTTGTTTATATTTCGGATAAAGGAGTGGCCTCTCCGGTCAGTGAGGTGAACTACAGCCTTAATATCGTGGGAAACTGTACGCCGGAGGACGCGGTTAATTATCTGATTTATTCCCTGGCGACCACCGGAGAGCTGCTTGACTTATTCGGCAACGCGCCGGGCGGAAAGCATTTCAGCTTTGTCTGCAACCGGGCCGCGAGGGAGGGGAGCCGGACCTACTACATCATCGATGAGTATGAGGATTCTTCCGGAGGCACGAAGACTCTGACCGAAAACACCTACGCCATGGATGTGACGGGGCTGCAGCTTTACCGGGCCGAGGAAAACGCGGACGGAAAGTACAGGTTCAAACTGTTTTATTAAAATTGTTGCGGCTATGGAGAATATTTGATACGATTGTACACGTGTATTATAAGCTACATAGGAGAGGAGAGAGTAAATGTTCAAAATTCTGGAAGCACGTAAGCTGGTGGAGAAGATCTATTACATGGAAATAGAGGCTCCACGGGTTGCCGCAAGCTGTGAGCCCGGGCAGTTTCTTATTATCCGGACGGATGAAAAGGGAGAACGCGTCCCGCTGACAATCGCGGATTTCGACCGTGAAAAGGGAAGCGTTACCGTGGTATTTCAGGTACTGGGTGTCGCAACCATGAAAATGGCGCTGCTCAAAACAGGAGACGCCTTCGCGGATGTGACCGGCCCTCTGGGAGAGCCCTCGGATTTCGTGAAAGAGGACATCGAAGAGGTGAAAAAACGCAGCTATGTATTTGTGGCGGGAGGACTGGGAACCGCTCCCGTATATCCACAGGTTAAGTGGATGGCCGAACACGGCATCAAGGTCGATGTCATCATCGGTACAAAAAGCCATGATACTTTGATATACGAAGAGGAAATGAAGGCCATAGCCGGGGAGGATCATGTATATATCACAACCGACGACGGCTCCTATATAAGAAAGGGCATGGGTACGGACGTCCTTCGGGATCTTGTGGAAAACGAGGGAAAGAAATACGATATCTGCGTCGCAATAGGCCCGATGATAATGATGAAATTTGTCTGCAAGCTCACAAAGGAGCTGGGGATTCCCACGATTGTTTCGATGAATCCGATTATGGTGGACGGCACGGGCATGTGCGGCGCCTGCAGGCTTTTAGTGGACGGCAAGGTAAAGTTCGCCTGTGTGGACGGCCCTGAATTTGACGGCTTCAAGGTGGATTTCGAGCAGGCCATGAGGCGTATGTCCTTATATAAGACCGAGGAAGGCAGAGCCATTCTCAAGTATGAGGAAGGCGATACCCACAGCGGCGGCTGCGAGCTGGACGAAAAGAAATAAGGGGGAAGGAGAAAATAAATGGCTATTACAGTAGATATGATGAAAAAAGTACCGGTGCGGGAGCAGGATCCCAAGGTTCGTGCCACCAATTTCGGGGAGGTGTGCCTGGGCTATAACCAGGAGGAAGCCATGGCAGAGGCTACACGCTGCTTAAACTGC
>JAILBQ010000093.1 GCA_024680815.1 Lachnospiraceae bacterium
TTTCCTAAGCTGACAGCCTTTACATCGTCCATTATCTTTACTGGAGTATCCTTCTTTATAGCATAATTACCCCATCCCCATCCCCAAGTCCACAGTCCTCCGTTTTTATCTATAGCCGCGCTGCGCCTATATCCTAAGCTGACAGCCTTTACATTGTCCATTATCTTTACAGGTTCATAACGGTTTGTTGAGGTTCCGTCGCCTAGCTGGCTATAATAATTATACCCCCAGATCCACAGACCTCCGTTTTTATCTATAGCCGCGCTGTGCTCATATCCTAAGCTGACAATTTCAACATTGTCCATTATCTTTACTGGCTCATAACGTTCTGTTGTGGTTCCGTCGCCTAGCTGGCCGTAAATATTATACCCCCAGGTCCATAGCCTTCCGTTTTTATCTATAGCCGCGCTGTGCCCACATCCTAAGCTGACAGCCTTTACATTTCCATCCGTACTCGCAATTTCCCCGATGTTCTCCGGAACATCTTCTGATGAAATTAACTCTTTGTTGAAAGAATTTTCTGATATTTCTTCAAATGGTAATTCTTCTTCTGCTTCATTGACTGATATTTCTTCATCGAAAGATTTTTCAAATGTTTCCTCTGGTCGAATTTCTGGCTGCGGTTCAGGCTGTTCCTCTATTATCTCTTCCGGAGAAACAGGCTGTTCTTCAATATTCTGCTCATGATTCTCTCCTGTATTTCCCTCTGTAATCTCTCCTCCTGCAGGTATACTACCAGACGGCTGAGCACCCTGCTCTACCGCCAATACCGGCGTGACCTGGGACATAATCATTGCAACCGTCAATAATACTGCCCAAAATCTTTTCCTGTAATTCTGAAGCATTCTCATTTTCACACCTCTACTGAATAACATCTTCAAAACATAAAAAAAACGGACACAGGCAAAAACCTCACCTGTATCCGCTAAAGACACGAATCCTCGCAGAATAAGATAGTAAACGAGCAAAGCCGTTTACTATCATTAGAAGCCTGCCGCGGCGCAGCTTGCAGGGTGTTATTGCAGAGCCTCTTTTAATAGGGTACAATAAGCCTGTGGTGCGTCGCGGAGGTTTCCGTTTGGTGAGGCAGGTGTCGTCTGCCTATATCAAGCCCGGTGCAGTTTGCCGCTACACCGGGTGACCACCCGTAAATTAAAAAAGTCCGGAACCCTGCCGTTTGCAGGGCATTTCGATCCCGTAAAAATCCAATTCGAACTTATTTTTTATCTTATCACAGTTGATTTATACGGTCAAATATGCCGGGGCTTAAAATCGATGGTATTATAAGGAGTATGGGTGTATTACTTCGCATATATACCTTTTCAGAAAGGAGTTCCAGATATGCTGGCAGAAAGACAGCTTCCAAAAGATATGATCAATAACGAAAATATCGGAACATACATGACCTGGAAGGATATTGTTCACCTTTATCCCGATAGGTGGGTTTACCTGACGGATTTTGAATTAGACAGCAGAAGAAATATCGTTGGTGGAATACTTAGAATAGTTTGTGAAGAACCTGAATTTTCCCTTGTTGAGGATATCATTATGGAAAAAGGGAAAAAAGGGTATCTTAAAAGAACCACCGAGTTACCCGGAAATATATTATGGGTGGAATAAATGATACAAATCAATCTTGATACCGATTATGAAAGACCTGTTATTTCACTTGATGTCGAGGTGGCCGATGTTTCCTGTTTGATAGATACGGGTGCTCGCATGACTGTCTGGTGCCTGCCCCTTTTGTTTTTCAAAAAATGCTTTCCTGATTCAGTTAAAACAAATTATTGCACTACCGTATCCGGCTTTGGTGGAATATCCATAAAGAAACGTGAAATATGGAAAATACCGGAATTAATATTGCCGGATGAAAACGGAAATGGCAAATATACAATAAAAAATCTGCTTGTAGCCATAGTTGATGATTCACGTATAGCAGCTTTCAGTATGGTATTAAGCTCGGCTGTTTTTCATGGCTCCTCTTATCATATATTTGATAAAAAGAATGACAAGCATCTGGAAATTCATCCGGAATATGATCGTCCTGTTGTTTGTATTCCTCACGACATCCCTGACAGAAAAAAGAGAGATGAAAAGCTGATCGGCATAATAGAATTGGACGATAATGAGATATTCATCGATGGGATTACAGTATTTTTCGAAAAATAAATTTATTTTTTCGCAAATTTTATTCCGAAATTTTTTCCGAGTATTGCAACATTTTCTCAACAACTATTCTATTTTGCATAGATCACGATCCCGGTTTTTTTTATTTCACTATCAATTTTCGACTCCGGCATTATATGAGAAACATCAAAAACGTCTACCGTCTTGCCTTCCAGCGCTTCTCTTATTGATTCTACAAGGCCCACAAAACTAAGACCCTTTAGACCGCTGTCAACCAGTATATCCACATCGCTTTTTGCGGAAGCCGAACCTTTGCCATACGAGCCAAACAGTATCGCTTTTGTGACCCCATATCTTTCCAGCACAGGAACTATTCGTAGTTTTATATCCGCTTGTGAATAAACCTGTTCGATCATAATCCGGTTCCCTTTCGGATGAGGATCATATTGCCTGCCGCGGAGTATAATAAGCCTGTGGTCCGTCGCGGAGGTTTCCGTTTGTGAAGCAGGTAGTACCCTGCAGTATGCAAGACACTTCGATCTTGGAAAAAGCCGATTCGAACTTACGGTTTTATCCTATCATAGTTGATTTATACGGTCAAATATGCCGGTTCTTAAAATCGATAGTATTATAGAAGTATGGGTGTAATGCTTCGAGTATATACCTTTTCAGAAAGGAGTTTCAGATATGCTGGAAGAATATTGAAAAGCGGCAGGAGAATGACCTGCCGCTTTTCCTTAATAGCAGTGTCTTTTACACGCAGCAGTATCCGCCGTCCACGATCACGTCGCTTCCCGTGGTATAGCCCGCCGCCGGGGAAGCAAGATAGAGGATCGCGGGAATGAGTTCCTCGGGTTTGGCCATCCTGTGCAGAGGAAACAGCGGAGCCCAGGCGTCCAAAAGCTCCTGATGAACGAAAGGAGGCTGTGACATGGGAGTCCCCACATAGCCGGGGCTTATGGAATTAACCCGGATTCCGTAATCCGCCCACTCAATGGCCAGCGACTTCGTCATGTGAATAACGGCAGCCTTCGAGGCGTTGTAGGAGGCCTGGCACTGAGGGATATTGACAATCGTTCCGGACATGGAGGCCATATTGATTATGCTGCCTTTAATGCCTTTGGCTATCATGGTACGGGCCACGGCCACGGACATGATATATTCGCCGGTAAGGTTCACATTCAGAATATCCCGCCATTCATCGATCGTGGCTTCGCCGTCGTTAAGTCCCTTAAGCTCTTCCCCTTCGAGAAGGATCGCCTTTTTGTGGTAGCAGGCGCCTGCGTTGTTGAAGAGGATGTCGATTTTTCCGGAACGGGAAATGATCTCCTTTACCGCCTCGTCCACGTTTTTCTCATCCGTCACGTCGCAGCGCACAAAATAACCTTTTCCGCCGGCTTCCTCTATAAGCTTCACGGTTTCATCCGCTCCGCTCCGGCAGACTATAACAACCTCCGCTCCCGCCTTCGCGAGCCCCACGGCCACCACCTGGCCGATGCCCTTTCCTCCTCCGGTGACAATAGCGGTCTTCCCCTTAAGACCAAACAGTTCTTCAAGATACATTTTTCTTCCCTCCTTAAAAATTAATATCCTTATTACTCCCGTCCGCGACGGGTAACTGCCTTAACAACAAGTGCCTGCAGCCTTTCAGCGGCGATTGCGAGACCCCATACCAGCAGGAAATTCACCAGAAACGAAAGAGGAAATTTTATCCTCTCTCCTATCGTATAGCCTAAAATCCCAAACCCGAAGCACTGTACGAGATAAACCGGAAGAGCAAGGTTACCCGTATATCTGATAACCCCCGCAAGGCTTCTCTTCTCCGAAAAAAACTTTTCCAGAGCCTGATTCCCTGCATATCCCGCATACAAAGCGGCACAGCCGGAAACGATAACAAAAACTCCCGTCGCGACCGAAAGCGCCGTCAGCTCACTTCCCGAAAAAATCCTGCCCTTGCAGAACATATAAGCGGCAAAGGCCAACACGGCGATGATTATTCCCGGTCCTGCCTTTTCGCCCGGAATCTCCTCCAGACCTTCCCTTAACATGCAGCCCGAGGCCATCGAGATAAAGCCGATGAAGTAATACGACTCAACCGTATTCAGCCGCATTACCCAGAGCAGGAAAAGCGGGACAAGGATAAGCACTCTCACAGGCTTTGATTTTATTTTCATAAACAAAAACATAATAAGATAAAACACCAGTATTCCGGTCGCAAACCAATACAGCGTCGGGTAGATAAATACTGCAGCGAGCTGTGAGGGATCCGACAGGGAATAGTACCCCAGAAGATACGACAGGATATATGCCGCGGCAAGCAGTGGAAGGATCTTACGAAGCCGCTTAAAATACCAGCGGTGAATATTTTTGACCGGCGTCACGGCTATGGACGGACACAGGGAAAAGCCGCTTATCATGAAAAAAAGATTGTTTCCCATGTCGTTCCCGAAAAAGGTAAGGAACTTATATTCCCCGGGAAGAATCGTGTTGCAATGATAAAAAAATATCATCAGGCAGGCAACGAAGCGCAGAATGTCAATAATATATATGGTTTTGCTGCTTTCGCTCATCGCCTTAATTACTATCCGCCGGGATATCCATCTGGGGTTTTTTCAGCTCCTTCTTCCTCTTTCTTCTCTTTACCAGCCCTCCGAGCCTGTTGTAAAAGAAAAAGAGCTGCACGAGAATCTGGTTAAAGGGCCCGATCTTATCTTTCGTGGTCTTTCCGTAGCGCGACCCTCCGTATTCGAAATCCGTTCCCGCCTTTATGTAGCGTATCAGATCCGACTCGGTCCGCACGTCGTCGGGCACCTCCGTCCAGGCAAGCCCGACACAGTCCAGCTTATGCGCGTCGCTTCCGGCGGTTCCGGGTTTATGATATATTTCCGCGATACACTGGGCCTCTTCGTTGCTGTCCTCGTTTTCGCAGGCGTTAAAAACCTCCACAAAATCGAAGCGCTTCATCGTGGACGCCCGGTGAACCCGCCTTGTATTGGCGTAGCTCATATACTTCGCGCCGCAGGGATGAGCCGGCCCCAAAACGCCGCCGTAGCGGTGGACAATGTCGATAAGAAGAGAAACAGGCAGCCCTCTGAGCTCCAGTATGCGAAGCTTCAGGGTTTCCGGCATGATAACCAGGATATGCCCGGCATCGAGGGTATCATATTCCACCCCCTTTAAAACCACAAAATCCTGATACTTCCTGCCCCTGAGCTCATATTTATATTTTCGGTAGCCATAATACGAATCGTGGTCCGTCACCAGCATCCCGCCGAAGCCCAGGCTTTTAAGCTTCTTTATATAGTCCTCAATCGGAACGGAGCTGTCGGGCGAACCCTCCTTCGTATGACAGTGCATGTCAAGCTTCATATCCCGTTAAAAACGCCTCCACATTGAGATCCTTAAGCTTCTCCGGCACCTTTTCACTCACAACCTTTATCCAGTCTTCCCTGGAAAAATCCATGTGCCTTGCCGCCATCCCGAGGACAATCACGTTGAACACCTTCGGATTGCCGAGCTTTTTTGCCGCCTCCATGGCATCGATGGAATATACCCTGTGCTTTTCACCCAGTCCCTCGAGGATACCCTCCGGGTACTCAGCCGCCCCGGTAACAACCGGCATCGGATCGATCCTCTGGTCATTTACGATAAGCACTCCGTCGGCTTTAAGGAAATGTGCGTAGCGCAGAGCCTCCAGTCTTTCAAAGGCGATAAGCACATCCGCCTGTCCCTCCTCCACAATTGGCTCCGCCACCTTTTCCCCGTAGCGCACATACGTCACCACCGACCCTCCGCGCTGGGCCATGCCGTGCACCTCCGACATCTTTACATCGTATCCGGCATTCTGCATCACTCCGCCCAGAATACGGCTTGTCAGCAGCGTTCCCTGCCCGCCGACGCCGACTATCATAATGTTTTTCGTCTCTTTTTCCATATCTCCCTTTGTTTCCAACCCTTTCCTGCGATTTTATCCTATTTTACCACAGCAGCACTGTTTTACACAACGCTCCCTTACATTCCTATGCCGGAATAGTCGTACGCCGTGAATATTTCATACTCCTCTTTTAAATAATTTTCCGCGTTATCCTTTGTGAGCTGATATTCTCCCGCCTTCAGCCACCGGAGAATATCACTGTTTACCCAGGGCCCGTAATGCAGACTGTCCTTATAATTATCAAGATCCGCAACGAGGTCCAGCTTTGTGTTAAAAGAAAAAAGATGAATATTCTCACAGGGCAGCAAAAGGTCTGTCACAAAGCTTTCGGCCTCCAGTTGCTTTAAGAGCATCCCCTTATTGTTGAGATCATTCCAGTAGACAATGCTGTAGGGCGAATAGAAATAATAAAAATCGACATCCGGATTCTCTTCAGTGGTCTTTATAACATTCTGATATATGTTTTCCCTCATCCTCTCCTTAAGCTCATCGGTAAGGGGTGTGTTCTCCCCGGTCTTTTCTGTGCTTATCCCTCCCGGGCAGACAGCCTCAAAACCATAGGTATAGCCGCTCCGCCAGGAGGAATAGTCGTCAAAGGAGGTTATGCCAGGGAAAAAATCCTTCCTGAAGCGGCCCGAAAGCATCCGGCATAGCTTTCCGAAAAAGACATCTTTGTTTAAAAGATATTCGATATCGTTAAAAGGGTTTTCGTCATAAAGATAATAGGGAAACGTCCCCATATCCTCCCGCATAAGATCCTTGTCTTCCCAGAAGCCTCCCATATCGAGACACCGTATGACCGTTTTGAGCTTCCCCCTTAAAGCGGCCTTCGCCACATAATCATTTATCTCCTTAAAGGAAGCCCCGTCGGAAGGAATTTTAATGAAGCTCCCTCCGAAAAACTCCTCAGCCTCAGAAGCCAGGAAATTATCGGTCATGGAGGTTCCGGTTATAATCCCGTTATAATCAAAATGCCTCACTATTCCGTCGTTCTGGCTTCTCTGATTGTCCAGGGTATAGAAAAACTTCCCGGATTCCGGCGCGTGATAATGGAAAAAGGGATCAATAACGAAAGTCAGACCCGCCGCCGTCCCTAATGCAATTATGGTTATTACGGCCCAGGATATCAGCCATGTCTTTGTTTTCATCAATTGTTCTCCTGACCTCAGAACCCCGAATATATAAACACCGCTTCCGTTCCCATGCACAGCACTCCCATCACAAACATCGCGGCCGATAAAAGGAGCGAAACCGCGGTTGTCTTTTCCCTTGTTTTATAGCTGTTTTCCGGCACGAGGCAGATAAAAAACGCCGCCAGCAGGAAAACAAACATTTCGTATTTTGTCTTTGTGAAGGTGAATAATTCATACAGCCCTTCGCTTACCGCAAGGCTCCGCAGCGAAAGAATCCGCCGCAGTATGAGCTGCCAGAGAGCAACGGACTGGGAGCTGAAAAGGAGCCACAAAACATTTAAAATCCCGAAGGTCACAACCCACCTTACGGGTGCGAATACCTTTTTTTCAAATTTTTCAAAAGCTCTGTCCAGGCAGAAAAACGCTCCGTTTAAAGCTCCCCACAGCACAAAGCTCCAGTTTGCCCCGTGCCACAAGCCGCTTATCAGAAAAACAGCCATGACATTGACACAGGTTAAAACCTTCCCTTTTCTGGAGCCTCCGAGAGGAATATAAATGTATTTAGTGAGAAATTTAGTTAAGGATATATGCCATCTCTTCCAGAAATCCCTCATGGAAAGCGCTTTATAAGGGGAGTCGAAATTGACCGGCAGATCAATGTTAAGCATTGAGGATACCCCCAGCGCCATGTCAGAATAGCCGCTGAAATCAAAATAGATTTCAAAGGTGTAGAAAAGCATGAGAAGGATACAGTCCATCGGGGTCGCGGTGACTATATTGCCGTAGATCCAGCCGACGGCGCCGGAAAACGCGGCCGCAAGAAAGGTCTTTTTAACAATTCCGGCGGAAAACAGCCTTATTCCGATCGCAATTCTGCCGGGATCAGTTTTTTTACGGGAAGCGTCATTAATCTCTTCCAGAAATTCCGCGGGCTCGGTAACCGGTCCCATTAGAATTCTCGGAAAATAAAGAATATAGACAAGATAATCCGTAAGCTTTATATCGGTTATCTCATTTCTCCATACAGCCACGATATAGGCTATCTGCTGGAAGGTATAAAAGGAAATCCCCGCCGGAAGAATTATGCTCTTAAGCGGAATATTCCTCCCGAAAAAATCATCTATACTCTGAATCAGAAAATTATAGTATTTGAAATAAAAGAGCAGCCCGACATTTATAATTACCGGGAGAGCCAGAAGAAGCCCTCGGAAACGGGGACTCCGGCGGATAACAAGGGCAGCAGCGAAATTCACCAGAATGCTTATTCCGAGAACTGGAAGCATTTCCAGCCTTCCGAAGGAATAAAAGGCCGCACCTGCCAGGATAAGAACCGCTTTCCCGAATGCCGGTTTTATCCGGTTCGCCAGATAGTAGAGCACTATCGAAAGCGGCAGAAAAACAAATATAAACGAATAGCTGTTAAACTGCATTGATTCCCTCTATAACCCGGACAGCAAAATCTCTCTCTTAATAAGGGTATATATGTCTGCTGTTGTTTTTCCGTTGTAATGAATCCCGTCGTATGCCGTTTCATACCCGTTTTCAAGAAGATACGAGCAGGTGTCTATATATTTAAGGTACGGCTCGCCCATCATCACATAATTAAACACCTTAAGATTCTTATTCATGATTCCGTATTCGGGGATTTCGGGACGGTCCTCCACGGGATTCACGGAAACAAAATACACGAGTCTGTCCCGGGAAAGCTCAAAAAGCGCCTTCCGGTATTCATAAATATTCCACATGTCATTAAAGCCCATGGAAATAATATAGCGCCAGGTTCTGATTTCAGGATGGGCCTCTTCTATCCTTTTCGCCGCCGGAAGGGCAATTTCCTCAAAGTATTCAAAGCCTTCTCCCGAAGCCGCAAGAATATAGATATTATCACGGCGCGCATTAACCTGAAACTGACACTCTATGAAAACCGTTCTGGAATCGCCGATTATGATATAGCCGATGCCGTCCGGGGAGTAGGTCAGATTATAAAGGGCAGGGGCGGAAACTCCGCAGTCTTCATACTCCGTAGTGGGTATCCCTGCCAGCTTCTTCTCCGTAATGGCGCTGATATCGAGGTCAGAGGCGTAAGCGCTGACAGACAGGGACAGCATGAAAACCGCAGCAGCAAGCACCGAAAATGTAGTTTTAACGGTCCGGATAAAGATACCCGTCAGCCCCCGATTCATATAAGACGCATTCCCCCCGGTTTGTTCAGGACTTTTTAAAAATTATATCATATTTCCTCCACGCGATGTACTCCCGAAGAAAAATGCGCTAAGCACCCTCAAAGATATCTGATAAAAATAAACGAATTCTGATATATTTAAAAATACTCCCCCGCCTATACTTTTCTCGTACTGAACACTTCTTTAATGGTGCGAAGCCGCAGAACACGCGGCAGAAAGGGGTAAGAATGATCTATTATGTTTCGGCGGAAGCTTTTCGAAGCGGGGACGGCACCAAAGCCCACCCTTTTAAAACCATAGGAGAGGCCGCGCGTCTTGCCGGGCCCGGCGATGAAGTGCTGGTTTCCCCCGGAGTATACCGGGAATACGTCAATCCGAAAAACGCCGGACTTCCGGGAAAACCCGTAGTTTACCGTTCCGTCGAGCCCCTGAAGGCCGTGCTAACAGGCGCGGAGATTGTGAAAAACTGGAAGAAGCATGAGGGTGATACCTATGTGGCCCGTATCGGAAACGGGCTTTTCGGCGACTACAACCCCTATACGGTTCCGGTGGCCGGAGACTGGTATTTCGCCCCGGTTCCGGTACATACCGGCGAAGTCTATCTTAACGGAAAGGCTCTCTATGAAGTTATGACCCTTGAGGAGGTGTTAAATCCGAAGCCCTTCAAGCAGTCCTGGGAAAGCGACGAAATCACTGTCCGTAAATGGTATACCAGGCAGGACGGAAACGATACCCTTATCTATGCCAACTTCTCCGGAGCGGATCCCAACAGTGAGTGCGTGGAAATAAACGTGCGCAGAAACTGTTTCTATCCCTCAAAGGAGGGCGTGGGGTACATCACCCTCTCCGGCTTTACGGTGAAGCAGGCCGCCACACAGTGGGCTCCTCCCACGGCCTATCAGGACGGAATGGTGGGCCCGCACTGGTCAAAGGGCTGGATAATAGAGGACTGCGAAATCAGTGATTCGCGCTGTTCCGGAATAACCCTCGGAAAATATCTCCAGCCTGAAAACAACAATAAATGGACGACAAAATACACCAAGGACGGAACCCAGACCGAGCGGGACAACATTATGCAGGCCCAGGCCGAGGGATGGTCAAAGGAAACCATAGGCTCCCACATAATCCGCCGCTGCCACATCCATGACTGCGGACAGACCGGTATTGTGGGCCATCTGGGCGGTGTTTTCTCCGTTATCGAGGATAACCATATCCACCACATCAATAATAAACAGGATCTGGCCGGGGCGGAAATCGGCGGCATCAAGATGCACGCGGCCATTGATGTAATCTACCGCAGAAACCATATCCACCACTGCACCAGGGGACTGTGGCTGGACTGGCAGGCCCAGGGCACCAGGGTCACAGGGAATCTCTTCCACGACAACACCCCTCCTGCGGGTACGGACATAACTCCCCTCCTGGGGCTTGGCGAGGACATCTTTATCGAGGTTTCCCACGGGCCCACGCTGGTGGACAACAATCTCCTGCTCTCTCCCTTATCCTGCAGAATCAGCACCCAGGGGGTGGCCTTCGTCCATAACCTTATTGCCGGATCGTTTACCTGGGTGGGTTACGGGGTACAGAACGGCGGAGCCTATCTTCCGACTCCCCGCTACACTCCCTACCACATGCCCCACAGCACTTTAGTGGCGGGCTTTATGACGATTCTTCACGGAGATATGCGCTTCTACAACAATATCTTCGTGCAGCAGGAGATTCCGGAAGATTATCCCGAACACGCGAAAAAGTACGGCACGGAAAAGGAGTATAATTTCGAATGCGGCACCGGCGTCTATGACGGCTATCCCACCTCGGAAAAATATTTCGCCCTCTTCGGCCCCTGGAAGGAGAAGGACGAACGCACGAAGGATAAATATTATGAAAAGCTCCCGGTGGACGGCGCAGGCAATATTTATTTTAACGGCGCGAAGTCAAACGGCAGCGAGGAAGACGCCTTTATCGACAAAGAGCACAAGGTGGAGCTTTCCCTTTCGGAAGAGGACGGGAAGGTCAGTCTTAAAACCAATCTCTATGAATTTCTGCCGGAATGCACGGCACGGACGGTCTCAACTGAGGTACTGGGAAAGGCCTTTGAGCCCGAGCAGTGCTTTGAAAATCCCGACGGAAGCGGGATTGTCTTTAACGAGGATTATTTCGGCGCCCACAGGGGCATAAACCCGATGTACGGGCCTGTTGAGAATCCGGAGGAGCTGAAAAATCTGTTTTAGGACAAACTCTCAAGAAAGTCCTCTCTGGCGTTTTTCTCCCGGAAGGCTCTGGGTGTCATGCCGGTCACCTTCTTGAACTCCTGTCCCATGTGGCTCTGGGAGGAAAAGCCGAGATAGGCCGCAATCTGAATATAGGAATATGAGGAATAGGTCAGCATGTTTTTAATCAGGCTGACCTTTTCTTCGAGTATATACTGCTTCAGAGTTTTGCCCTCGCATTTATGAAACAGGGCGGAGAGGTAATTGGGCGCCAGCCCGATGGCCCTTGCGATATCGTTTATGGTAAGCTTTTCGTGCATATGGGCAAAGATATAATCCTTGCAGTGGGAAATATGGCGGTTTTCTTCAGCGGGATTAACACTCCCCGCGTTTTTTAATTCCGCAACCAGCTCCGCGTAGTGGATTTCCGCCTCATAGACAGTCTTCAAAGCGGTATTCGGATCGGAGCACGCATCCAGCCGCTGGATAGAAATATCACTTAAATAAAAGGCCGTTTCCGGATGGAGCCCTCCCTCTATTGCGGCCCGGCTCGCAATGGTTATGGCAACAATCCCCAGATAAATCTCCTGCTTTAACGGATCCGGTGAAAGTCTTCCGTAGCGCCCCGGAAAACGCTCCGTCAGGATTTCCTTAAGTCCCCCGACATTTCCCTCTCTGATGCAGTTGCACTCCCTCTTCTCGTGGTTAAACGGATTATGTGCAAAGCTGTTTTCCACATTTTCGAAAATCGTGTTATAGAGGGTCTTGAGAGTATCGTCCTTTGAAGCTGTGGAAACGCAGTTCCAGCGCAGAAGCTCCGTATCGATAAGGAAGGGCTCCTCCTTCGAACCGCTACGGTTAAGATTAAAGAGCAGGAGGAGATCCTCCACGAAAAGTTCAAGTGTGCTCCGGGGTATGCTCTGGGCATAGGAGTTTTCGTCAAAGCCCGGAACATCCAGATTGTGCACAAAGGACAAGCTGCCGGAAAAGCGGGCCGGCCCCAGGAGAAAATTCGCCTCCCCCGAAGGCACCCAGCCGTAGATCAGGTCATGGTTCACCGTAAAAACAAGAGGCATGCTCTCACTGTGTTTGCGGATCAGATCGCTTTTTAAAATGAGCGCCGCATCCTCATCGTCCGTAAGCTCGGGATCTATCCTGCAAAGCCTCACCAGTCTGAAATTTTCGTCATACTGCCTTGCGGCCGTGTATAAATGCAGAGCCGCCTGTCTCAGAAGATATTCGTAGGTCATATTAATCCTTTTCGGAAAAACACTTTTTCAGTAGAAATGTGATAATTATATCAGTTTTTTGATATAATGTTAAGGCAGGAAAAAATACAATATAAGCATGTTATACATCGTTCTATATATTGATTACAAAGGAGGACGGACAACAACATGAAAAAGAGAATTCTTGCAACTCTGTTAACCACTCTGATGGTGGCATCCCTGGCGCTCTCCGGCTGCAGCGGCAAACAGCCCACAATGGACGGCAGCAACGCCCCCGATGCCGCTCCCGCGGCTGAGGCTCCCGCAGCTGAAGCTCCCGCTGACGCAGCTGAGGCTCCTGCCCCCGCTTCCGGCGACGACAAGACCATTACCTTCTGGAACATCGCCACGGACGAGCCGGATCACACGCTCTATATCTGGGCTGTTGACAAGTACAACGCCGAGACCTCTCCTGAAAGCGGCTACACCGTCGAAATGGTGCCCACTGTCAACGATCAGTACAAGGAAAAGCTGGCGGTTGCCATGGGCGCAGGTCAGTGCCCTGACATGTACACCAACTGGACCGGCGGTTCCCTTGTGGAATACGCAAAGTCCGGCCTTGCCCAGGATGTGACCGATCTGGTCGATAAATACGGCCTTCGTGACCGCTACACCGAGGCTTCCCTTGCCCAGGCTTCGATCGACGGCAAGATCTATGCTATCCCCGTAAAGAGCAATTCCGTTGCTTCTTTCTTCTATGACAAGAAGATGTGGGCGGAAAAAGGTTATGAGATTCCGAAGACCCTCGATGAGCTTGAGGCTCTCTGCGACAAGATGGTTGCCGACGGCATCACTCCTTTCGCACTTGCGAACCAGCCCCAGTGGACAGGCTCCATGTACTATATGTATCTCGTGGCAAGACACGGCGGACCGGAAATCATCAGCAAGGCTTATGACGGAACCGGTTCTCTTGAAAACGAATCCACCATCTTTGCCGGTGAAAAGATCGAGGAGTGGGTTGACAAGGGTTACTTCCCCGAGGGCGTCAATTCTCTTTCTCCCGACAACGGCGATGACCGCGCCCTTCTTTACAAAGGCGCCGGCATGATGCTTCATGGCTCCTGGCAGGTTTCTTCCATCAAGAGCGAGAATCCGGATTTCTATGAGAATCTCGGCGCATTCCCGTTCCCTGAAATCACAGGCTCCAGCGCGGATCAGACCGCGGTCGTCGGAACTCTGGGCGACAACTTCATTTCCTTCAGCTGCACAGGTGAAAAGCTGGAAGAGGCCTTCAAGCTTGCCACCCTCTATTCCACGGATGAATTCATGCAGATGGATATCGACAGCGGCAACCTTCCTCCTTTGAAGGCTGCGAAGTCCGACGAGCCCGCATGGCAGGATATCCTCGCAGTGCTTAACAGCGCTTCCTCCGTACAGCTGTGGTGGGATCAGTATCTGCCTCCCGCAGTGGCGGATGTCCATAAGTCAGCCACCCAGAAGCTCTTCGACAAATCCGAGACTCCGGAAAATGTCGCCAAAGAGCAGCAGGCGGCCATGGATGAATGGTTAAGCCAGCAGTAAAACAGCTTATCTTTAAAGAGTAAAACGGAAGCGGATGGGGATTCCCCGTCCGCTTCCCTGCGGAAAAAACATCATTTCAGCAACTTAAAAAACGGAGAAAATTAAGTTGAATAAAAAGAATTCAATGACAGCCAAAAACAAAAAAGACATAGCCTTATGCGCATTTGTTTTTTTGCTGCCGGTTCTGATACTTTTGACAACCTATCTGCTCTATCCGATTATCGCCACGTTTGTAAACAGCTTCTTCCAGTGGAACGGTATTTCCGCCGAAAAAAAATTCATAGGCTTTGCCAACTGGAACAAGCTCCTTCACGACAAGGATTTCTGGGCCGCTTTTTTCAACAACATCAAGGTAATGGTGCTCTCTCTCCTGGTTCAGATGCCCATCGGAATACTTTTAGCCACGTTTCTGGACGCGGGGGGAAGGAAGTTTAACTTCTTTAAGGTTATCTGGTTTTTACCGATGCTCATGAGCGCCGTGGCGGTGGGCTACCTCTTCCGCTATGCCCTTGCCACCAACGGAGGCCTGATTTCCTCCTTATCGGAGCTTTTAGGCGGTAAAAACGTGGATCTTCTGGGAAACCAGAAAACGGCCCTTTTTGCCGTCATCGGCGTTATCTGCTGGCAGTTCATTCCGTTTTATATGGTGTACTACCTGGCAGGGTATTCCAGCATTCCCGAGGATGTATACGAAGCGGCCATAATTGACGGGGCCACAAGATCGCAGTATGTGACGAGGATTGCCCTTCCGCTTCTTGTACCCACGATCCGGAGCGCGATAATCCTCTCCCTGATCGGCTCGCTTAAATATTTTGATCTGGTATATATCATGACGGGCGGAGGACCGGGTACGAGTACGGAGCTGATGGCTACCTATATGTATAAAAATTCCTTCGTCACTTTCAACATGGGGTACGGCTCCACCATCGCGGCGGGCATGTTCATCCTTATCACAATCTTTGCGGCTGTCGTCATGAGGCTTTTAAGAGGAAAGGGGTGACAAAAAAATGAAACAGGAAATTAATTACGAAAACGAACAGAGAAAGCGGACCGTTGCCTGGGCCGTCGCCATGGCGCTGGCGATAATCTGGTTTCTTATCACTTTCATCCCGTTTCTCTTCATGGTTTTAACGGGCTTCAAGCAAAAGCTGGAAACCATTTTATACGGCGCCTTTCATCTTCCGGAAACGCTGTATGCCCAGAACTATGTGGATGTCATCACCGACAAGAATTTCTGGGTCTATTTCAGAAATTCAGTCGTGGTGCTGGTTATATCCCTTGTTATTCTGCTGTTTATTTCGGCCTGCGCGGCCTATCCCCTGTCGCGCTTCCGTTTTAAACTCCGGGATCCCATCTATCTTCTTATCGTGGCAGCCATGTCGGTTCCGATCCACGTCACTATGATCCCGGTGTTCCAGATGACCATCGGAATGGGCCTCTACGACACGATCTGGGCCCTTGTGCCGACCTCGGTGGCCTTTGCCACCCCTATTTCGGTGTTCATCCTTGTGGGCTTTATGGACGGTATACCGAAAGAACTGGAGGAAGCGGCGGACATTGACGGCTGCGGAAGATACGCAAGATTTTTCAGGGTGATTCTCCCGCTCTCCGCTCCGGGGCTTTCCACTCTGGCGATCTATAACGGCGTCAATATCTGGAACGAATTCATATTCGCCTTTACGCTGACCCAGTCAAATGAAAACCGGACCCTGCCCCTGGCTCTCTGGAATTACCAGGGACAGTACGCGGTCAACACGCCGATGATCATGGCCTGTCTATCCTTATCCGTGCTGCCGATGATAATTCTCTTTATCATAATGCAGGAGAAGCTGATTAAGGGCATGATGGCCGGTGCAGTGAAGGGATAAAAAAAGGCCCGCGGCTTTCGCCGCGGGTGTTTTTTCGTCAGATACGGGCGACACCGCTTTTTATCGCGGCCTGGGCCACTGCCTTTGCCACCGCCGGCCCCACGGCAGGATCAAAGGCATAAGGGATTATATAGTCGGCGCTTAGCTTCTCTTCGCTGATAAGGCCGGAGAGCGCCCGGGCAGCCGCCATTTTCATTTCCTCGTTTATATCCGAGGCCCGGACATCGAAGGCGCCGCGGAAGATTCCGGGAAAGGCCAGAACATTGTTTATCTGGTTCGGAAAGTCGCTCCGTCCGGTGGAAATAACGGCGGCCCCGCCTTTCTTTGCCTCCTCCGGGAATATCTCCGGGGTCGGGTTCGCACAGGCAAAGATTACGGGATCCCTCCTCATGGAGCGGACCATTTCGGCATTGACCGTTCCGGGCGCGGAAACCCCGATAAATACGTCCGCATCCCTGATTGCGTCCGCAAGGCTTCCGGTTCTCTTTTCCCTGTTGGTGACCCCGGCCATCTCTTCCTTAATCCAGTTAAGCCCCTCTCTTCCCTCATAGATCGCGCCCTGCCGGTCGCACATTGTGATGTCCTTAAAGCCTGCGGAAAGAAGGAGCTTCACAATCGCAACCGCCGCAGCTCCCGCGCCGGAGGTGACGATTCGTACCTCTTCCTTCTTTTTTCCCACCACCTTCAGGGCGTTGGTAAGACCCGCCAGGGTAATGACAGCCGTACCGTGCTGGTCGTCGTGGAAAATCGGGATATCCGTTTTTTCCTTCAGCTTTCTTTCGATTTCAAAGCATCTGGGCGCGGCTATATCCTCAAGATTAATGCCTCCGAAGGAGCCGGATATCAGAGCCACGGTATTGACAAATTCATCCACGTCCTTTGTATTTACGCAGAGAGGAAAGGCGTCCACATCCCCGAAAGCCTTGAAAAGCACGCATTTTCCTTCCATAACCGGCATCCCGGCAACAGGGCCTATATCCCCCAGCCCCAGAACCGCCGAGCCGTCGGTTATGACCGCGCACAGATTATGGCGGCGGGTAAGCTCATAGGATTTTTCAGGCTCCTTCTGAATCGCCAGACACGGCTCCGCCACTCCGGGAGTGTAGGCTAAGGACAGATCCTCCTTTGTTTTCACGCTGACCCGGCTCGTCACCTCTATTTTTCCTCTCCACTCCCCGTGGAGCCGTAAGGATTCCTTTGCGTAGTCCATTTTTTCTCCTTTATTGCACTGCTTCGACCCATGGCTTACCTGGTTTTCAGGCTGAGAGCGCCGAAGGCACAGAGTTTCGTGCAGAGTCCGCAGCCGTTGCACATCGTGTCGTCGATTTTAACCGTGCCGTCCTCTCTCTTTGTCACGGCCGGACAGCCGGGCTTTAAGCAGGCTCCGCATTTTCTGCATTTTTCGGTATCGCACTCAGCCCGGTTCGGGAATACCTGCCCCTTTAAGAGGGCGCAGGGAGCACAGGCAATAATTACCGAAAGAGCATCCCGGGCGATCTCTTCCTTAACGACCCGTTCAAATTCATCGATCTCAAAGGGATTGACCTCCACCACATGCTCTATATTCATGGCCCTCACGAGGGCGTAGATCGATACCGCGGGAACGGTTTCTCCGGAGAGGGTCTTTCCGGTGGCGGCGTGATCCTGATGCCCGGTCATTCCGGTGGTGGAATTGTCCATGATAATGACCGTGCCGTGCACCTGGTTATAGGACATATTAAGCAGGGAATTGATTCCGGTATGCAGGAAGGTGGAATCCCCGATTACCGCCACCATCTTCTTTGCTCCTTCGTGTCCCAGGGCCCTTTCAAAGCCGTGAAGCGTGGAAATCGAGGCTCCCATACAGACCGTGGTATCCACCACGGAAAGCGGCGCGACAGCTCCCAGGGTGTAGCACCCGATATCGCCGCAGGCGCTTAAGCCCAGCTTCTTTAAAACATGGAAGGTGGCGCGGTGCGGGCAGCCCGGGCAGAGAATCGGAGGCCGTGCGGGAACCTTTGCGGCTTCGAAGGATGTATTCTCACCCTTTAATACCTTTCTTAAAAGATTTGCGGAATACTCTCCCTCCAGAGTAAAGAGCTCCTTTCCCTCGCAGGGGATGCCCCAGGACTTCACCATGGTCTCGATAAAGGGCTCCAGCTCCTCGAAGATGATAAGACGCTTAACCTTTGAGGCAAAGTCCCGGATAAGCTTCTCCGGCAGAGGATAGACCATCCCCAGTTTAAGGACGCTGGCCCCGGGGAAAACCTCCTTAATATATTCATAAGCGATTCCGCTTGTAATGAAGCCTATGGAATTATCCCCCTCTTCGATACGGTTGATTTCAAGGGAATCTGCATCCCGGGAGAGCCTCTCCTCCCGCTTAACCACGGCGCTGTGTCTGCCGATGGCGCTGGCGGGCATCATGCAGTATTTTTTAATATCCCGTTCATAGGGCTTTACCGGCGGCACGATTCTTTCTCCCAGTTCCACCATTCCCTGGGAATGGGCCAGTCTCGTCGTTGTCCTTAAGATCACCGGCGTATCGTATTTCTCGGATATTTCGTATGCAAGCTTCACGAATTCCTTAGCCTCGGCGGAATCCGAGGGTTCCATGACCGGCACATGGGCCGAGCGCCCTATAAGACGCGTATCCTGCTCGTTCTGGGAGGAATAGAGCCCGGGGTCGTCCGCCACGACCAGCACCAGGCCTCCGTTTACGCCGATATAGGACACGGTATACAAAGGATCGCTGGCCACGTTGAGCCCCACGTGCTTCATACACGCAAACGACCGTACACCGGCAAGCGAAGCCCCTATCGCCACCTCCACGGCCACCTTCTCGTTTGGAGACCACTCCGCGTATACATCCTCATATTTCACGAGATTCTCCGATATTTCCGTACTCGGCGTTCCGGGATAGGCGGCACTTACCTTAACTCCTGCTTCCCATAAGCCTCTGGCTATGGCTTCGTTTCCCAGCATCATTTTTCTTTCAGACATCTTCTTCTCCGTTTCCTTTTTTATTTATTACCGTGCGCATTTCCGATTTTCGCCCGGAAAGTCAGGCGTTTTTAATTCTGATGATCTCCTCCGCAACCTTTTCGGCTCCCGAAACCCCCAGCTCCTCAAAGAGGGGCAGGGTCAGCACCCGCTCCGCCGTCCGGAGGGCCACCGGGGTTTCCTCCGGCTTAAACCGTCCCCTGTAGCACTCCATGGCGCTCGTTAACGGATAGAAATATTTTCTGACCAGAATCCCTTTTTCCGCCAGCTTCTCCGCCAGAACGTTTCTGTCCTTACCGAAAAGCTTTTCATCCACCACCACCGGGAAATAGGCGTAGTTGGGAGTGACCCCGCTCTGTACGGGGGGAAGGATGAGACCCTCCACCTCTGAAAGCCGCTCCCTGTAGTGCTCTGCCGCCGCCTTCCTGCTCTGCACCGCCCTGTGGAAATGTCGCAGGTTGCAAAGTCCCATGGCGGCCGAAAATTCGTTCATCTTTCCGTTGCCGCCGATTTCGTCCACATGCTCCTCATCCCTTATTCCGAAATCCTTTGTTTCCCTTATCCTTTCGGAAAGCGCCGGGTCGGAAAAGCAGACAGCCCCGCCCTCTATGGTATGAAAAACCTTTGTGGCATGGAAGGAAAAGCAGGAAATATCGCCGAAGGAGGCTATCCCTTTTTCTCCAACCCTTTCCCCGAAGGTGTGGGCGGCGTCATAGATGACCTTCAGGCCGTGACGCTTCGCAATATCCTCTATCGCAGACGTATCGCATACATGGCCGTAGACATGGACCGGCAGAATCGCGCCGGTGCGCTCCGTAATCTTATCCTCGATTTTTTCCGGATCCAGGCAGCAGGTCTTACTGTCTATGTCGCAGAAAACCGGTTCAAGTCCGCTCCTGACTATGGCATGGGTGGTGGATACAAAGGTAAAGGGGGTGGTGATTACCTCTCCGGTAATTCCAAGGGCCCCAAGGGCAAGCTCCAGAGCCGTATGGCCGTTTACCACGGGCTCGGCAAAGGGAACCCCCAAAAAGGCCGTAAGCTCAGCCTTAAATGCTTCGTGCTTCGCTCCGTTATTGGTGAGCCACCTGCTGTCCCAGAGCTCTCTTATCTCTTCTGTATATTCCTCCAGCGACGGCATGGAGGAGCGCGTAACGGGTATGATGGTTTTCATAGCAGCAGTATAGCATAATAATCGGGCTGCCGCAAAACCTGCGGCAGCCCATTAATAACCTAATTGAACGGATCTTTATCTGGCATCCTTGATGGAGAAGGAAATACGTCCCATACGATCCTTTCCGAGACACTTGACCCGGACATGGTCTCCCAGGGTCAGCACGTCCTCCACATGATCGATCCTGCGGGGCGCGATCTTGGAAATGTGAACCATTCCCTCCTTGCCCGGCGCGAACTCGATGAAAGCTCCGAATTCCTTGATGGAAACCACGGTTCCCTCGTAGAATTCTCCCTCCTCGAATTCGGTGACGATCATGTTGACCATCTCCAGAGCCTTCTGCATGGCAGCGTCGTCAGTACCGCAGATGGAAACCGCGCCGTCATCGTCAATATCGATCTTGACGCCCGTGCGGGCAATGATTTCGTTGATGGTCTTGCCTCTGGCACCCACAACCTCGCCGATCTTCTCGGGATCGATTCTGGTCTGGATGATCTTCGGAGCGTATTTGCCCACGTTCGGTCTGGGCTCGGCGATTGCGGGAGTCATGATCTCATTCATGATGTATTCCCTCGCCTCATGGCACTGCTTAATAGCCTGCTCAACGATGGGTCTTGTGAGGCCGTGGATCTTTATATCCATCTGGATGGCCGTGATTCCGTCATGGGTGCCGGCCACCTTGAAGTCCATGTCTCCGAAGAAATCCTCGAGCCCCTGGATATCAGTAAGCACGATATAGTCGTCATCCGTCTCTCCCGTAACCAGACCGCAGGAAATTCCGGCCACCTGCTTCTTAATGGGCACGCCTGCCGCCATAAGGGCCATGCAGGAGGCACAGATTGAAGCCTGGGAGGTGGAGCCGTTGGATTCAAAGGTCTCGGACACCGCACGGATCGAATAAGGGAACTCGTCCTCGCTGGGAAGCACAGGAATAAGAGCCTTTTCCGCGAGAGCCCCGTGCCCGATTTCCCTTCGTCCCGGCCCTCTCGAGGGCTTTGTTTCCCCTACTGAATAGGACGGGAAATTATACTGATGGATATATCTCTTTTCTGTAATATTGTCATCAAGGCCGTCAACCCTCTGCTTCTCCGAAAGGGGAGCCAGGGTCACGACATCGCAGATCTGGGTCTGGCCTCTGGTGAACATGGCCGAGCCGTGTACTCTGGGAATGATGTCGACTTCCGCGGCAAGAGGCCTGATCTGGGTGATCTCTCTTCCGTCGGGGCGTTTGTGATCCTTAAGGATCATCTTACGCACCGTCTTTTTCTGGTACTGGTAAACCGCCTCGTCAACTAAAGGAGCAAACTCCTCATTGTCGGCAAGGGCTTCGGCGACCTTAACTCTGACCGCGTCCACCGCGGCCTCCCTGGCCTGCTTGTCGTCGTTAAAGACCGCTTTCTCCATTTCTTCGGGAGGAACGATGCGCTTAATTTCCTCAAAGAGGGCCTCGGGAATCGCCTGGCTTATGTATTCACTCTTTTCTTTTCCGACTTCACTCTGAATCTTCTTAAAGAACTCGATGATCTCGAGGTTGATGTCGTGGCATTTATAAATCGCCTCCAGCATCTTCTCATCAGTAATCTCGTTTGCGCCGGCCTCGATCATGATAACCTTCTGCCCGACGGAGGCCACCGTAAGCTGCAGATCTCCCTCGTCCCATTCCTTCTGGGAGGGATTGACGATAAACTTTCCGTCCTTTAAGCCCATCTGGGTCATGGCGCAGGGGCCGTCAAAGGGGATGTCGGAAATCGTGGTGGCCAGGGCGCAGCCCAGCATACCCACAAGCTCCGGACGGCACTCGGGATCCACGCTCATAACAAGCGCGTCCAGCGTCACGTCGTTGCGGTAATCCTTCGGAAAAAGCGGCCGCATGGGGCGGTCGATAACGCGGGAAGTAAGAACCGCGTTTTCGCTGGCCTTTCCTTCTCTCTTGTTGAAGCCCCCGGGCATTTTCCCGGCTGAATAAAACTTTTCCTCATACTCCACTGAAAGCGGGAAGAAATCGATACCCTCCCTGGGCTCCCTTGAAGCCGTAGCAGTGCAGAGTACGGTGGTTTCGCCGTAGTGCATGAAAGCCGCGCCGTTGGCCTGGGCCGCAACTCTCCCGATGTCGATGGAAAGGGTCTTTCCGCCGAGTTCCATTGTGTAGGTTTTGTAATCTGACATAATTTACTCCTTCTTCTTCTCTTCTCTCTTTCCTTCTGCCGCGGATTGCGGCGACGGTGACCAAAGTCACTTTAAAAAGGCGGGTGAGGTTCCACCCGCCTTTTGCGTCCTTTCTTACTTCCTGATTCCCAGCTTTTCAATCAGGTCACGATACCGTTTGATATCCTTTCTCTTCAGATAGTCCAGAAGCCCTCTTCTGGCACCGACCATCTTTAAAAGGCCCCGCCTGGAATGATGGTCGTGATCGTTTACCTTAAGATGTTCCGTGAGCTCCCTGATGCGTTCCGTAAGAATCGCGATCTGCACCTCCGGCGAACCCGTGTCGTTCTCGTTCTTCCCGTAGGTTTTCACAAGCTCCGCTTTCTTTTCCTTGCTGATCATTTCTTTTCTCCTTTGAACTTATACTTTTTTCGCCAGCTGCTAAGCCCCGGCTTTGAGATGCCGCGGACTGGGCAGCGGTCACACACACCGCATTAATATAACACCCTTTATGAAAAACGTCAAGCAAAGGATATTTTGTGTATTGAAACTCCCCGGTTTTATGATGTAGGATTAACATATGATCGGAATAGTACTTCACGAACCGGAAATCCCCTATAACACCGGAAATATCGGCAGAACCTGCCTGGACGCGGGAGCGGGGCTCCACCTTATCGAGCCCCTGGGCTTTATATTGTCGGACAAAAAGCTGAAGCGGGCGGGGATGGACTACTGGGACAGGCTGGAGGTGACGCGGTATATAAACTACGGGGATTTTCTGGCAAAACACCCGGGGGAAACCATCTGGTACGCCAGCACCAAGGCGGGCCAATGTTATACCGAAGTGCGTTACTCCCCGGATGACTTCATCATGTTCGGCAGGGAAGGAGGGGGAATCCCCGAAGAGATCCTCCGCGCCAATCCCGCTCACTGCATACGCATCCCCATGAAAGAGGGCTGCCGCTCACTGAACTTAAGCAACTCCGTGGCCATAGTCCTCTACGAAGCCCTGCGGCAGAACGGTTTCCCGGGTCTCAAAACGACGGGCGTCTTACCCTGAAGCCTCAAAGAAACACTCCCTTAATCCTGAATAACCCGCCGTACAGCCGCGGGAGTGCGGTAATAAGCATTATTAATTCTGATGCCCACCCTGGGGTTGGAGGCATTGATGACCTGGCCGTTTCCGATGTAGATGGCCACGTGATTAATCCGCCCCGCCTTCGAGTAGAAGAAGAGGTCGCCGGGTTTGGCCTCTCCGGGCTTTATCTTAACGCCCACATTGACCTGCTGTCTTGAGGTACGGGGCATCTTGATTCCGAATTTCTTGAATACCTGCATAACGTAGCCCGAGCAGTCGCAGCCCTTCGTGAGCGAGGTGCCGCCCCAGACATACGGATTTCCGAGGAACTGCTTGGAATAGTTGACGAGATTGACCCGCAGCTCCGAAACGCCCTGGCCGTAGCGCAGCTCCTTCATAGTGACGGCCTTTTCCAGCTGCTCCGAAATGGTACAGAATTCGGTGCTTATATACCCCTCGTCCTCATCTATGCGAATTTTAACCCAGTCGTCGTCCGCGGTTCCCTCCACGATCTCCAGCTCCTCGCCCATGGGCACCATCGTAAGGACGATGGAATCCGTCGTGGGCTCGCCCCGGACAAAGAGGGTGGTGGTGGTTACCTGGGCCATCAGGGTAAGGTACTTCTTCGCCGCTTCCACGGCGCCCTCTCCCACCAGAAGAAAATCGTTATGGACGTAGCCGTCCACCTTGCCGGATTTTATCCTTATCCAGTTCCCGCTTACATCCACGATTTCACAGCCGGCGTGCTTGTTCATCTTTCCCACCAGCTCGAAATTTTCCCCTGGCCCCTCCCTGACATTCAGGTGGTTCTGTACCTCGGCTATACCGATATTGGTGTAGCCGGCGATGAGCCCGTCTCCATCGGTATCCAGCTCAAGGGTGTCGAGATTCAGGGCTGAGGTCTTGGAGGAATCCACGCCCGCGGAAAAATCCAGATCATTTCCGCCGTTTTCAAAAACCGCGCCGGCTCCGGCGGCAAAAACCATTTTCCCGGAATTATCCGAGGACGAGGCCTTGGAAGAAGAGAAATTTCCCGTCCCCCGCCGGCCTCCCGCAGCCCGTACAGAAACTATCCCGCCCTGCATCATGGAAAAAAGCAGCACAAGACATAAGACTAGCCCTATCGCCCCTTTCTCCTGCCGGCTCATTTTGTCACCGCCTGTTTCGTAGTCATGTCCTCCAGTTCGGAATCCCGTATCGCGAAGGCAATGTTGGTGGCGTGGTCAGCCACTCTCTCAAGCCCTGAAATGATATCGGAAAAAAGCGTACCCGCCTCGGGCGTACATTCGTTGTTCTGCAGTCTTGCTATATGTCTGTCCTGCAGCTCCCTCTCCTTTATATCAATTTTCTCCTCCAGCTCCTCCACGTCCTTCACATGCTCGTCGCTGTCGGTGGAAAAGATCACAATGGCATAGTGCACGATCATATTGACCATATCCAGAAGCTCGCCCATCTCTTTCTGGGCCTCCTTCGAGAACGAAACATTGTGATCGATCCTGACCTTCGCGGCATCGGCCACGTTCTCGGCATGATCTCCGATGCGCTCAATGTCGTTGGCTATATGGAACAGGGCGCCGATCTGACGTAAATCGTCCACGGGCAGGTTTATCTGGTTGATTTTAACCAGATAGTTTGTTATCGATCGGTTCAGGAAGTTTATGTTGTCTTCGACCTGATAGACCTCCTCTATATCCTCCTCGTCCAGGGTTATGAGGGCGTTCATGGCCCGGTTGATATTCTCGCTGGCCAGGGACGCCATTCTCTCCAGCTCCTTTATGGCGTCAACAACAGCCGTGGCCGGGGAAAAGATGACCTTCGAGCCGATATACTGAAGCTGATGGGCCGTCCTGTAGCCGATTCCCTCGTCCTTGCCGGGTACCAGGATATAGGTGATCTTAACGATTATAGTGGTAAAGGGCAGGAGAAGAGCCACCTGGAAAATCTTGAAAATCGTGTGGGCATTGGCGATTTCTCTTCCGGGATTGGCGGAAATCATTCCGAGAAACGCCACTACCTGATTCATGAAGAACTGAAGGATAATAAAGATAATGATTGTGCCCATGATATTGAACACAAGGTGAATAAGGGCCGTGCGCTTCGCGTCCTTGTTTCCGGCGATACCGGCTAAAAGCGCGCTCATGCAGGCTCCGATATTACAGCCAAGGATCACATAGAGGCAGATCGGGATTTCCAGCAGTCCCTGATTCGCCATCAGCAGCAGAATTGAAACGGTCACGGAGGAGCTCTGGATTATGGCGGTCAAAACCGTGCCCACGATAATTGCTAAAACCGGACTCGTAAGGGAGGAAAGCACGTCCCGCACAGCCTGCACGTCCTTCATTACGGCCATCGTGCCGCTCATCTGACTTAAGCCGAAGAACAGAACGCCGAAACCGGTTACTATATCGGCAACCTTCCGTACCATGGCGTTTTTTGAAAACATCGAAAAGAGTACGCCCACAATGAGGAAAAGCGGCGCAATCTCTGAAAGATTGAAGGAAACCAGCTGGCTGGTCACGGTGGTACCGATATTGGCGCCGAGGATCACTCCCGCGGCCTGATAGAGATTCATAAGGCCTGAATTCACGAATGAGACCACCATGACCGTACAGGCGCTGGAGGACTGGATAAGTGCCGTAAAGACAACACCGAGAAGCATCCCGACGACCCGGTTCGAGGTGATCCGCTCCAGAATTCCTCTGAGCTTTGCCCCGGCGGCCCGTTCGATGCTCTCGCCCATCAGCTTCATGCCATATAGAAAAAGTCCCAGTCCGCCGGCCATCGGCAGAAGAATTGTCACTATCATCCGGAGGTTCCTTTTCTTTGGAAAAACCGCTTTGCCACTAGCATATCAGAATGCATCGCGCTTTTCAACTGTTTCACAGAGTCAAACTTCCACTCCGGACGTTCAAAATGCAGGAGTCTCACCTCGATTTCCTCTCCGTAAAGATCCTCATCGAAATCAAAAATATGACTTTCCAGCGTTACTCTCCTGTCTCCGGATACCGTGGGCTTAACCCCGAGGTTGGCAACTCCCTCAAAGCTCTCGCTCCCCACCATAACCCTCACCTCGTATACTCCGAATGGCGGCAGAAGCTTTCCCTCCGGCGGGATAAGGTTCACCGTGGGCATTTCTATTCTTCTTCCGAGCTTCCTGCCGTGCCTTACCCTTCCTCCGACAGAATAGTCCCGTCCCAGCAGGGCCCTTACCTCTTCCATCTTCCCTTCCTTCAGCACGAAGCGTATCCGGCTCGAGGAAATCGGTTCCCCGTTTAAAAGCACCTTATCCACAGATACAACACGAAACTTAAGTTCATCTGCCATTTTCCTCAGCAGGGCAAGATCGCCCTTCCCGCCGCGTCCGAAGGAGCAGTCGGGACCGGAAACGACAACGGAAGCGTGAAGGGTTTCAACGAGAGTATGGCGCACAAAGGCTTCGGGCGGAGTGGAAAGGGTTTTATCATCCACCGGCAGGAAAAAGACTTCCTCTATTCCCATATCCCGAAAAAGCTCCATACGCTCTTCGTTTGTTGTAAGAGTCAGGGGTTCCTCGTCCGAAAAGACGGCCGAAAGCGGTTCCGCGAAGGTGCAGACCAGGGGATAAAGCCCCTCCGACCTGAAGGAAAGCACAGTATCAAGGAGCTTTAAGTGACCGAGATGTATTCCGTCAAACTTGCCTAAAGCTACGGCCCGCCCCGCCGTCGGGGGTATGCTTATGTCAGAAAAAATGCGCAGCATTTTCCAGTTCCATTCCTTATTTCATAGAGCCCGGCAAATCGCCCGTCGGAAAGATAGGCCCGGATTTTTCCGTCGGAAAGCTTCGGAAGCAAGAGACGGTTTCCGTTTTTTAAGAGCCTGTCGCTTGTTACATCTTCCGAGCGGAATTCAGGATATTCCGAAAAGATTTTATCAGGCGGAACGATATGGGCGGAAAGGTTTCCCGAAGCCTTCAGTTCTTCGATTTCCTTTAAGGTCAGACAGTCCTTAAGACTGAAAATACCGGCACGAATCCGGATAAGCTCCTCCATGGCCGCCCCGCAGCCTAAGACCTCTCCCGCGTCCCTGCACAGGGATCTGATGTAGGTGCCCTTTGAGCACTCCGTCTCAAAGGTAACCAGAGGCAGGGCCACGTTTAAAATTCTGAGAGAGAGTATCTCAACCCGTACGCTTTTCCGCTGAATTTCCACCCCGTCACGGGCGTACTCATAGAGTCGTTTTCCGTCCACCTTCTTAGCCGAATACATGGGCGGAACCTGGTCATACGGCCCGACAAAGCCCATAAGAGCCTTTTCGATATCAGAAGAGCCGATACCGTTTATATCCCGTTCTTCAAGAACCGTACCCGTCATATCCTCGGTATCGGTCTTTATTCCCAGACGCATCGTGCAGCGGTAGGCCTTGTCGGTGTCCGTCAGCATCCCCGCCAGCTTCGTTCCCTTTCCGAGGCAGCAGGGCAGCACCCCTTCCGCCTCCGGATCCAGCGTCCCGGTATGACCGATTTTTTTCATGGACAATATTCCACGAAGGAGCGCGACCACATCAGCTGATGTATAGCCCCGCTCCTTATATACCGGAAGAATCCCGTTACAGGCACTCATGCTTCTTAAGCTCGCTCTCGATCTGTCCGGAAATATTATTTATGATGTCATGCACCGTGCCGCTCATATTGAAGCCCGCCGCCCGTTTATGTCCTCCTCCGCCGTAGGAGCTGGCGATGCGGGCCACATCCACGGTGTCGTCCGATCTTAAGGAAACCTTGAACAGCATTGGTTTCTTTTCATACATGAATATCGCACAGTGAACACCTCTGGTCAGACGCAGTTGGTTCACTATGCCCTCCATATCCGCTCCGGTCACGTTGTAGAAATCCATCGTTCTCTTGTCAATGGCGGAAAAAACACAGTTCCCGTCCAGAAACAGAATGCTTTCCAGCAAAGCCCTTCCCATAATCTGATTCTGCACGTAGGTTTTTTCATAGAACGTGAAATCAATGATGGAGCTGAAATCGAAGCCGTGTTCAACAAGCTCTCCGGCTATTTCGAAGGTCCGCTTCGAGGTATTGGAATACTGGAAAACCCCTGTGTCATGGATTATACCGGTATAGATGCATTTCGCTATTTCCGCGTCCACATATTCCTTCTGAAAAAGACCGTAGAGAATTTCACAGGTGGAGCTGGCCCCCGGCTCAATCAGCGCATGGCGGGCAAAGCCGGTATTGCTGATATGGTGGTCAATGCACATGGTCTCCCTGGCGATTTCCAGATATTTTTCCGCGCTTCCCAGCCTCGACATATCCCCACAGTCAAGGGCAACAAAAGCGTCAAACACCATTTCGGGGTTCGTTTCCTTTTCCGGTGTGACAATATCCTCAAACCCTTTAAGATAATCGAATATCCTCCGGGGCTGTTCCATAAAAAGTGTAACCTCTTTATCCGGATAAGCCGCAAGAAGATAATTGTAAAGGCCGAGACAGGCCCCCACACAATCGCCGTCAGGATTTGTGTGGCCGCCGATCCCGATGGAATGCGCACCCGCGATCATGGTTCCAAAATCAAACATTCTCTTCCTCTCTGTCGTGACTTCCCCTTATTACTTCGTCAATCTTCTTAGACATGTCAATGCCGTAGCGGATGGAATCATCCATAACAAATGTTAACTCCGGAGTATTCCGAAGATTAACCCTCAAAGCCAGCTCGCGGCGTATGAAGCCTTTCGCCGAATTAAGCCCCTCGAGGGTGGACTTACACTCTTCCTCGCTCCCCAGCACGGAAATGTACACCTTGCAGGTTTTTAAATCCGGCGCCACCTTTACAGCGGTAACTGAAGTCATAACACCGATCCGGGGGTCTTTGAGCTCCCTGATTATTCCCGAAAGGGAGCGCATAACCTCGCCGTTTACCCTGTTGTTTTTGGCGGAATCCTTCCTCATTCCCTTTCCACCTCAACCATCTTGAAGAACTCGATCGTATCCAGCTCCTCCACAGCGTCAAAGCCTTCAAAGACGAGTCCGCACTCATACCCTTCCCGGACTTCCTTTACGTCATCCTTAAACCGCTTCAGGGAGGCGAGCTTTCCCTCGAAAATCTGCTCGCCCGCTCTGGAAATCCTTACGGAGCAGCCCCGTTCCACAACGCCGTCCGTGACGTAGGAACCGGAAATGTTTCCGATGCCGGAGGCCTTGAAAATCTGGCGTATCTCGGCATGGCCGATGATCTTTTCCTCAAATACCGGAGCCAGAAGCCCCTTCATGGCGGCTTCCACGTCGTCGATGGCCTGATAGATCACCTTGTAGAGCCTAATATCCACATCCTCGCTCTCGGCGGACTGCTTGGCCATAGTATCGGGCCGAACATTAAAGCCTATAATAATGGCGTTGGAGGCACTGGCCAGTATAACATCGGATTCGTTTATTGCTCCGACGCCGCCGTGGATTATCTTCACCACCACCTCGTCGTTTGAAAGCTTTTCAAGCGACTGCGTCATGGCTTCCACCGAGCCCTGAACGTCCGCCTTCACAACGATATTGAATTCCTTTAAGTTCCCTTCCTGAATCTTTGAATAGAGGTCGTCCAAAGACATCTTCTGCCTTGTTTCGTTTAAGAGCTCCTTCTTATGCTGCTCCACATACGTCGCGGCAAAATTTCTGGCCTCCTTGTCGGTAAGAGGAGACACAAAGACCTCTCCGGCGTCCGGAACCTCGTTAAGACCCAGAATCTCCGCGGGAGTTGAGGGCAGAGCCTCTTTAATCTGTCTGCCGTTTTCATCCAGCATCGCACGCACCTTGCCGTGGCAGGGGCCTACCGCGATAAAGTCGCCCACATGCAGCGTTCCCTTCTGCACAAGGAGGGTAGCCACAGTGCCCCGGCCCTTTTCCAGACGGGACTCGATAACCATTCCTCTGGCCTGTCTGTTGGGATTTGCCTTAAGCTCCAGCACGTCCGCGGTAAGGAGAATCATTTCGAGAAGCTGGTCAATGCCCTCTCCGGTCTTTGCCGATACCGGCACATAGACCGTGCTGCCGCCCCAGTCCTCGGGAATAAGCTCATATTCCGCCAGCTCCTGCTTGACCCGGTCGATATTGGCGTTGGGCTTGTCTATTTTGTTGACGGCAACGATAATCTCGACATTGGCCGCCTTCGCGTGATTTATGGCCTCAATAGTCTGGGGCATAACGCCGTCATCCGCCGCCACCACAAGAATCGCGATATCCGTGGCATTGGCTCCCCTCATACGCATGGCCGTAAAGGCTTCATGACCGGGGGTGTCGAGGAAGGTGATTTTCCGCTCTCCGCTTTTTACCACATAGGCGCCGATGGCCTGGGTGATTCCGCCGGATTCCCTGTCGGTAACGTGGCTCTTTCTTATCTGGTCCAGCAGGGAGGTCTTTCCATGATCGACATGGCCCATTACGCAGACCACGGGAGGCCGCATCACCATATCCTTCTCATCCTCTTCCTCTTCGGAAAGGAGCTCGGCGATAACGTCCACGGTCTGGGCGTGCTCGCAGATTATATCGTAATCAATGGCAATGTTCTCCGCTTCTTCATAGGTTATCTCTGAATTGAGAGTAACAACCTGACCCGAGAGAAACAGCTTTTTGATTATACCGGAGGGCTGGATTTTCATGTGATCCGCCAGCTCTCTGATAGTCAGGGAATCGGGAATCGTTATTACCTTTATCTCTTCCTCAGGCTTCTTTTCAACAGCCACAGGCTTATGGAAGCCGTGGGGGTTGAACTTCTTTACATTCTTCTCTTCCCTGCTTTTTTCGAAATTCTGATCCTTTTTCTTGCGCTCGTCGTTTTGTCTGCGTCTTCCCGCGTCCGGTCTTGAACGGTCGCTTCCCGGCGCTTTAGCAGGCGCATCAAACCCGCCCCGGCCCGGCGCACCCGATCCGCGGGAACCCGGCCTCTGGTTTCCCCGAACACTTCCCGGGTGATTTGCACCGCCGCTATAAGGACGGCCGCTCCCGTAAGCCACATTTCCGCTTCGTCCAGCGCTTCCCGGAGCCACATTAGCCCCTTGTCTTGTCTGCCTCGCACCGCTCACTCCTCCGTTTCTGGGCGCGCCCGCGTCCGTGCTCCGTCTGGGCGCCGCATATGAGCTGCTGTATACGTTTCCATATATTTTCTGTCCCGCGGTTTTTGCTTCTGCCCCGCCCTTTGCGGCATTTCCGGCTTCCGCGGGCTTTTCGGTTTTCTCCTTTACCGGAGCTTTGGCCGGAGCGGGAGGCGTCTCCTTCGGGGTTTCCGCCGCCTTAGGTGCAGGCGCAGGCGCAGCTTCGGGCTTTTCCTTTACCGGAGGAGTCTCAGGCGCTGCAGGTTTCTTCTCCGGCTCCTCTTTGGGTCTGGCGAAGGATTCCGGCGTCGTGACCTCCACGTGCTTGAAAGGCCGCCTGGCCCGGGGCTGCTCGATCTGCCCGTTTGTGATATGCACTATCTGCCGGCCGCCGCCCTGCATGTTGGAACGGCTGTTGGCGGTATTTGTGGAGAAGATAATGTTCGGCTTCTTCTTTTTAACAGGCTTCGGACCTCCCGCACTGCCCTGAACCGGACGTTTTACAGGAGCGGCCGGTGCCCTGCCCTCTGTGGGAGTCTGAGGTCTGACGGCGGCTTTTTTCTCCGTTCCCTCCTTTTCAGGCGCAGGAGGTGCCGCGGTCTTCGCAGGTTTCTTCCGCTCCTCCGACGGATCAAACTTCGCGCGTACCCGTGCGATGGCGTCATCCTCGATGGCGGACATGTGGTTGGCCACCTCTATGCCTTCCGAATTCAGAAAGCTCACGATATCCTTATTCGTGACCTCCACACCCTTGTCCTTTAATTCCTTTGTCAGTTTCAAAATCTGCATCTTCGCCATACATTTCCTCCACACTTACCACGCTGCGTATCGCATCCGCAAAACCCTGATCCGTCAGCGCAGCCACTGAGCGCATGTCTTTTCCTATCGCATGCGCGAGTGTCTCCACGGTTGCGTACCGAATCAGAGGCACCCTGTAATATGAGGTTTTATCCCCGAATTTCTTTGCGGTATTTTTTGAAGCGTCTTCCGCGAGAATCACCAGAAACGCTTTTCTGCTCTTTATTGCCTCCAGGGTGGAAAAATCACCGCTCACAACCTTTCCCGCCTTTGCCGCAAGGCCCAGCAGGGAAAGCACTCTGTCATTCCTCAAAGCCTTCCAACGCCTCCGAAAGCCTGTCATAAACCGCCCCGTCGACGCTCCTCCTGAAAGATCTTTCCAGTCCCTTTCTTTTTATCGCTTTTTCCAGGCAGGCCTTCCTTTTGCAGATATAGGCCCCTCTCCCGTCTGCGCTCAGCGTTTCGTCGGGTCGTATTTCCCCCCGGAAAGAAACCACACGCATAAGCTCTTTCCTGGGTCTTATTTCCCCGCAGCCGACGCAGCGCCTGGTCACTTCCTCTTTGTTCATCAGCCTCAGTCCTTAAGTTTCGGACTTCTCCTCCAAAGAGGTCTCTTCCCCATCAGCTCCGTCCTCTTCGGTATATTCTCCTTCTTCAGCGTATTCTCCTTCTTCAGCGTATTCTCCTTCTTCGGCGTACTCTCCTTCTTCGGCGTATTCGCCTTCGTCAGCGTACTCTCCTTCTTCGGCGTACTCTCCCTCTTCGTAGTATTCACCGTCCTCAGGATATTCGCCTTCTTCGTATTCATCCTCCAGATCCAGATAGTCCTCCATGCGGAAGCCCGGGGCATCCTTGGCCTGGGTCTCGGATTTGATATCTATTTTATAGCCGGTGAGCCTTGCCGCCAGTCTGGCATTCTGTCCTTCCTTGCCGATGGCGAGGGAAAGCTGGTAGTCCGGCACCACGACCTTCGCTGTTTTTTCATCTCCGTCCACAATAACGGAGACGACCTTTGCCGGAGAAAGTGCGTTCTCTATATAGATAGCCGGGTTTTCGTCCCAATTGACAATGTCGATCTTTTCGCCGTTAAGTTCATCCACAACGGCGTTGACCCTTGAGCCGTTCATTCCGACGCAGGCTCCCACCGCGTCCACATCGGGGTTATTTGACCAGACCGCAATCTTTGTGCGCGACCCCGCCTCTCTGGAAATCGAGCGTATCTCCACGGTCCCGTCCGCAACCTCGGTGACCTCGCTCTCAAACAGCTTTTTCACCAGTTCGGGATGGGTCCGGCTCACAATAATCTTCGGGCCCCGGGGAGTATTTTTCACGTCCAGAATATAGACCTTGATCCGGTCGGTTGCCCTTAATATCTCGCCCCGGACCTGCTCGTTTTCGGAAAGAAGGGCATCGGCCCTGCCCAGGTTGACGCTGATGTTCCGGCCATTGACTCTCTGAACAATGCCGGTTACCACATCATGAGCCTTTCCGCTGAAACGGTTGAAAATGGCGGCGCGCTCCTCTTCCTTGATTTTCTGTATGATAACGTTTTTCGCGCTCTGGGTGGCAATGCGCCCGAAGCCGTCGCTCTTTAACCATACCTTTACGGTTCCGCCGACCTCGGCATCCGGATCCAGCTCTTTAGCATCTTCAAGAGAAATCTCAAGGGCGCTGTCCGAAACCTCACCCTCCGTTACGGTTTTTTCGGCATAGATCTTAACCGCGCAGGTTTCCCTGTCCATTTCCACATGAACGTTGTCGGCCTTTCCGTAGTGATTTCGGCAGGCGGTGATCAGGGAATTTTCGATTGCCTCAAAAAGCACTTCCCGGCTGATATCCTTTTCGTGCTCGAGCATTTCGATTGCTTCCAGGAGTTCAAGATTTGCTCCGCCGCTCTCCTGCGGAGCGGCTTCCTTCTTTTTTCTGGCTGCCATTGTTTTCCTTTCCGTGTCATCTCCCGACACTTCAACATTTACCCTTCAGGACATAAACCCCGGAGAGCTTATCTCCATTGTATAGGCTTCCTCTATATAATCTTCACTGTCCAGCTTTTTACTTACTATACGGCTCACCATCACGCAGTCATCGATTGTGATGCCCCCCGGTTTGTCAATAAAGGCCCGTAAAAAATAGTTGCCGCTCTCACAGACGTATTCCGTCTTTATAAGAGAAAAGCCCTTTTCCTCGGCCACGGGCCGGACAATGCCGGCAAAACGCTCCGCGATTTTTTCGTTACGATCCAAAACCATCCTCCATAACGAACGGAAGTGGGCTTTTGCAGCCCACTTCCAGTTAATCCTTTGAAAATATAGCACGATTACCAGACAACGTCAAGCTTTTTACTTTATATATCTCTGGGTTCCGAAGAATTCCTCGATCTTTTCCACCAGATCCGAGCGGTCCATGGATTTTAACAGATACCCCACGGGCTTTAAGTCCACGACGCTTAAGATACTCTCCCTGTCGCTTTTTCCCGTTAAAAACATAACCGGTATCGAGCTGAAGCTGGCTTCGGAACGGAGCATTTCCACAATCTGAGGCCCCTTTGTCACCGGTATCTCATAGTCCATAAGGATAAGATCCGCCCTGTTCGCCGTTAAGAACGTTATGGCCTGAGGTGCGCTGGCGGCCATCCCCACCCGGAACTTATCCTTAAGCCACTGTCTCATCATCTGAAGATAGGTCACGTCGTCGTCCACGATGAGCACGCATTTTTTTCTCTCCTCCTCGTACTCCTCGTCCGTGACCTCCTCCACCTTGCTCATGAGTACATGCATGTCGAGGGGCCGGAGTATCTTCGCCACAATATCCTCCGACGGGATATGCTGATCGATAAATTCGAATTCCTCCCTGTCGCCTACGACAATCAGGATTTTGTTTTCCTCGCCGCACAGATCCTTAAGATACACCAGAAATTCCTCGGCTTCGAGAATGCTCTGATCCGCGTAGAGAATCATCACGGCGGATTCATCCTTATGCTTGCTGAGCTCGCGCACGGTTATTCCGATAACGTCAACCTGATAATCGTTGTTGATTAAATTGCTCCTTATGGCATCCACCAGAAAGGTTTCCTCTTTGCGAAGAAGCAGTATCCTGTTTTCCCTCAGCACCTCTTTCCTCCTATATGAGCTGCTTTAATTCCCGGGTCAGCTTTTCCCATTTGAGACGGCTCACCAGATCCCGGATACGTTCCACAATCTGCCTGTCCTCTCCGGGAATCCGGTATTCCTCCAGAGAATCCAGCACAAACATGACATTATCATAATCCATGCTTCCGGAAAACTCGTAGATCGCGCGATAGGCATCGATAAGCTTGCCAGGGGGGAGCTCGGGCTTGTTATCCGCCTTTTCATTAAAGAACACTCCTAGAACCTCGTTGAATTCGCGGTACATTTCAAGAAGATCCCCGGTGCCCTCGCGGATAGCCTCCACGTCCCGGTCATTTCCCGCTGCCTCCAGAGACTCCGCCATCCGTGAAAGCTCCTCGGCGCCTATGATCCTCGAGGTGCTTTTCAGGGAATGAACATAGGTGGTATAGTCCTCCCAGTTTTCATCCCGGTAGGCGGTTTCGATATTGATGGCGTCGTTATCGATGGATCCGTAGAAAACCTTGAGTACGTTCATATAGCCGTCTTCGGAGCCGCAGCGCTTTATGCCGGCTCTGGTATCGAGCCCCGGAATAACCGGAATCTCGTTTTCCGGCTTCTCGGTTTTTAAGACCTCCACCTTGTCCTTCGGAAGATATTTTATCAGCATCGTTTCAAGGTGGTTTCCGTCTATGGGCTTGGTCAGATAATCCGTAAAGCCGTTCCGTATAAAGTTTTCCCTGGCTCCCGAAACCGCGTTGGCTGTCAGGGCCACCACCGGAGTGTCCAGATTCAGGCTCTCCTCGTCCGCGCGCATGGCAGAAAGTGTCTCGATACCGTTCATGCCGGGCATCCGGTAATCCAGGAAGATAATATCATATTTCTTTTTGCGCTGCATTTCGAGGCATTCCCTGCCGTCTTTGGCCGAATCAATTTTGAGCCCTGTCTGCTTTAAAAGCTCGATAACGACCGTATGGTTCATCGGAGTATCGTCCACCACCAGGATAATTCCCGCGGGAGCGCGGAAGGTCTCATGATATTTAAGCAGATTCTTTGAGTAGGTCAGGAAACGTTTCCGGAAATCCCCTATAGGCTCGGAATTAACAATGTGCTGCGGAACGGTCACGGTAAAGGTCGACCCCTCCCCGTAAACGCTCTGTACGGAAATATCGCCGTGCATGAGCTCCAGCAGATTATGGGTGATGGCAAGCCCCAATCCGCTTCCCTCCTCGCTCCGGTTCTGCTCCAGGTCGAGACGGCGGAACTTATCGAAGAGCTTATCGAGATCCTCCTCCTTTATTCCGATCCCGGTATCGGAAATAGAGGCCACCAGCTCTATGAGATCCGACTGTTTAAGCCGTCCGTCGATCCGGAGGCTGACAGAGCCGTGGGCGGTGTATTTGACCGCGTTATTAAGGATATTGACCAGGATCTGACGAAGCCGCATCTCGTCACCGAAAAGCTTATTGGGCAGCTGCTCGTCGATCTGAAGGTTGAATTTCAGCTCTTTTTGCTGGGCCTTGATCTGTATCATATTATAGACATCGTTTAAAACGGAGCTTAATTCATATTCACCGTTGACGATCTCCATGCTTCCGGCTTCGATTTTGGAAAAGTCGAGAATGTCATTTATGATCGAAAGCAGGGTTCTCCCGGCCCCGGCGATGTTCTGGGCGTATTCAAGGATTTTTTCGTCCTTGCATTCCCGGAGTATCATCTCGTCCATGCCCAGCACCGCGTTTATCGGAGTGCGGATTTCATGGGACATGTTGGCCAGGAAATTACTCTTTGCCTCATTGGCGGCAAGGGCCCGCTGCTCCTCCATCCGGGCAAGCTCCGTCGCCCTGAGGACTCCGATAAATTCATTCTGGGAAATGGGACGGGAGAAATAGAAGCCCTGAAGATAGTCGATGGGCATCTTTTCAAGAAGCTCAATCTGCTCCGCGGTTTCCACACCCTCAACGGTCACAAGCTTTCCCATCTCGCGCATCAGGGAGACACTCTTTTCCAGGATGATCCGTCCTATTTCACTCTTCTGGGCACCCCAGAGAGTCGTGATGTCAAACTTGATGGAATCAAACTCCAGATTAAAGGCGGAATAGAAATTGGAATTACCCGTTCCGTAGTCATCTATTGTGCAAAGGAACCCGTATTCCTTAAGCTCCGCCAAAGAAGCGGCCAGAAGATCATGGTCGCGCACCGCCGCGGATTCCGTGATTTCGAAATTGATAAGCTGGGGCCGCACGTTGTATTCCGCCACCCGGTTTTCGATATGCTTAACAAAGCCGCTTCGCATGATCTGAACCACCGAAAGGTTAATGCTGATATAGGCGATGCCCATTTCCTCCGGAATTCCGCTGGAAAGAAACAGACACACCTCTTCAACAACAAAGTCTCCGATAGCGTCGATAAAGCCCTTCTGCTCCGCCACCGTAAGAAATTCATCCGGCGTTATTTCCCCGAGCTCCGGATCCCGCATTCTGATAAGGGCTTCCGCGGACACTATGGTGTGTCCCGACTTTGTATAAACCGGCTGGTAGACCACCTCGAAGCTGTGCTCCTCAAAGCCCCGCTGCAGGGCACGTAAAACATCCACTCTTCTTAAAAGGAAACCCAACTCCCTCCCGGATAAGATCTGCTTTTCCTCGGCCCTGTCCATGGGACTGTCTGACATTAAGAGTATATCCGCCACGCTCTTAAACTCCGAAGGAACCTCGGTGCACATAATCAGAGCTTCCAGATAAATCTCCGAGTCCTGGCAGATCCAGGTGGTGTGGAAGCGGTCGCTCACAGCCTCCGCGGTGTTTATACCCCGGCTTTCGTCCCCGTCCCTTGTAACAAGGAAGAAGGAAAAAGGATTTGTGCGGTAAATACCCGCCTCCGGCATGGTCTCCCTGAAATACGCCGCCACGGTTTTCATGACGATTTCCGTATTGGAGGAGCCCGTCACCCGTTCATAGACCTCGGAATTTTTTACGCGGATACAGATAACCTCAAAGGGCTGCCCCCCATGCAGAAGACTCTCGATATCCAGGAGAAAAGCGCTGCGGTTAAAGGCCCCGCTTCCGGGATCGATTCTGTCGTCCTCGTTTTCCACCGTGATCATTACACCCAAAAGGCCGAGAGCCTCGGTGAAAAGCTCAACGTACAGCTCCTGAACAAAAAGCTGAATCACAATCCCGCTCATGGCAAAGCCGAAGAACAGGAGGAGGGCGAAGCGCCGTCTCTGATTTATGGTACGCCAGAAAAGGAAGAAATTCCCTACCCCGTAAGCAATGTAAAAACCCGCTGCCAAATAGATAAAGGTCTCTCCCCACTGTCTGGTCATGGAAAGATCATCGTTTATCCGGTAGACAAAATGAAACAGGGGATTTACTAAAACAAGAGCCTCGGTAAAGACCACGGGAACAAGGAGAACGGTTCTCCATTGCTGCTTTAACCTGCTGCCCCTGCCGCAGACCTCGATGATATAATAGCAGAGAATCGGAGCCAGAAGGGCATGCAGCAGGAAATAAAGGAAGGTAAGCATCTCCACCGTCACCCGGTTTAACAGGGACGGCTCCCCTGTATGGCGGATAATATATATGGCTACGGCCATAAGGGAGGTAAACATCACGTTTAAAAGCAGCGCGAAGAAAAGGCGGTTCTGCAGGCGCAGGAACCGTTTCTGTATCAGAATATAGATTGCGCTGCAGAACGTAATCAGAAAAGCCGCCTGAAAATATGAGGTATGCTGTATAACCTCCACAAAATTCGTCATTTCGTGTGTTCCCTCTTGCTCCCCTTTTTCTTCCTCCCCGCTTTCAGACGGAGGAATTGCATTGCGTTTATGAAAATATAATTATAACACAATGTGAGGCCCCGGACAATTCCGCAAACCTTATTGCAATTCTGCCTCCTTTAAGGTTATGATTAGGATGATCTGTCAGCATGAAGGAAAAGGATAAGAATGTATCTTTGGGAGATACCTAAACAGGATAATATCATTATACATTTTGACCTCGGGGGCAAACATTTCGGCTTCACCACGAAGCTACTGCCGGGGGACGCCAGCATGGAGCACGCGGTTTACACGGAGCCTGTCCTTATTTCAGGCACCATTCTGCGTATTAATAAGCAATGCAAAAATCTGGCCGTGTCATATTTCAGCACAGCCTCCGGAAGAACGCATTACTGGGATCAGGACCTTACCATAGAATTTGATAAGGCCGGACATGAGAAATATGTGATACGCTCAAAACAGGACAGCATACCGCAAAACAGGCGCATGGCCATCAGGGTAACCATCAACGCCCCATCCGAATGCACCATAAGTTTGCTGGAGGGTAAATATCCCTGCACCGTTATGAACGTTTCCGTAACCGGAATCGGGATCAATGTCGCCGGAGGGCTCACGGAAAGGCAGTTGTCCCATCATATCATAGTCACTTACTTTACCGATGATATGACAAGAGAAAGATTTATCGTCAAGGCCCGCATTCTTCATGTTAACCCGGTCAACGCGACTGTCATGCGCTGCGGCTGTGAAATTATAGATGTCACTCCGCCCATCAACGAATTTATCAACCTTCGGCAGATGAACAGACTTTCAAAGTCCTCCAGGATTGAAAGCCCCGGAATCCCGAACCAGCCCCAGCAGCCGGATAAAGCCGTTATTCCCGAAGCGAATGAGCTGATACCTGAGCCGCCTGATGAAAAGTCCATAGATCTGACCGGAGTCGAGCTCAAGGAGGACGCGGAATGTCCGGCCTGCCACAAAGGGAGACTCTACCGCTCCATGGGCTGCTATATCTGCGATGACTGCGGAATTATGCTTCACAAACCGAAGACCTGAAATCCCTGACTTCTTCAGACTTTTTCCGAAAACTTCGACAGCCCGTCCACGGCCTCTTCTATTGAGCGGTACATCCCGTACCCGCGCATGGCTCTTCTTGCTTCCGCGAGCATTTTTTCATCCGGCTTTTTTCCGGCGGAAATCTCCTTAAGCAGAAGGTCGATCTGGAAACGCATCGTATACATGGTTCTCGCCATGTTGCGCATGATTTCCATGATATTCCTGTGATTTTCCCTGACAAAGTCCCCCATTTCGCCTTCCCGGATCAGCATGACATATACGTCCGAATATGCCACTACCGTATATATGGAGGGCTTGTGCAGCAAAAGACCGAACTCTCCGAAGCAGGAATGCTCCCCTATAATTCCGATAAGGGTTTCCTGCTCCGATCCGTAGTCCACATAAACCTCCGCATGCCCCTTAACTATCTTGAACATTTCGGAGTTTATCTCCCCCTCCCGGAGGATCACAGATTCAGCTTCGTATTTTACCAGTTTCGCGTCAGCCATTTTTTCACATCCTTCAGTCGCCGAAAAGCTTTAACTTTTCACCGTAAAACCACCAAAACAAATATTATACTTCCCCTTTTTTACCGTCAAGCAATACGGTCGCAGCTTGAATTCCCCTGATGAATATGCTACATTCCAAACTGCCGGGTATAAATCTGTTCTTCATGAAGGGATGTGATGAAACTGGACTGGTTTCCGCTTTGGAATTCATTGCGCATAGCGCTTATTTCAACGATCATGGTTTTTTTCCTCGGAATTTTTGCAGCCTTTAAAATCGCGAAATACCCCCGTGCGGTCAAAGGCTTCCTGGATGTGTTCCTGACCCTTCCGCTGGTTCTGCCGCCGACGGTAGTGGGCTACCTTCTGCTGAGAGTGCTTGGCCCCAACCGCATAGTCGGGAAATGGGTGCTTTCGGTATTCGGTCTGAAGCTGACCATGACCTGGTACTCTGCGATTTTCGCAACAGGCGTGGTTATTTTCCCGCTGATGTACAGAACGGCCCGGGGCGCCTTTGAGAGCTTCGATCAGACCCTCGCCTTCAGTGCGCAGACCCTGGGTCTTTCAAACACCTGGATTTTCTGGCGCATCCGTATTCCGGTCTGCCGTCAGGGAATTCTTGCCGGCACGGTGCTCTCCTTTGCCAGGGCCCTGGGCGAATACGGCGCAACAAGTATGATCACCGGCTACACACCGGGACGGACGGCCACAATTTCCACTACTGTCTATCAGCTCTGGCGCACAAACTCTGACGCGGAAGCATTTTGCTGGGTAATGGTGAATCTCGCCATCTCCGCCATGGTGCTACTTGCCGTCAACATGCTGGAGGAACGGCAGAAACGGAGGTTGAAAGCATGAGCCTTGAGGTTAACATCGAAAAGAACTTCGGTGCCTTTCATCTGAAGGCTCATTTTCTGACGGAGGGCTCCGTCACAGGTATCCTCGGGGCCTCCGGCAGCGGAAAGAGCATGACGCTTAAGTGTATAGCCGGAATCGAGACGCCGGACAGCGGCAGTATTGTTCTTAACGGAAAGACACTCTTCGATTCCGAAAAGCATATCAACCTGCCTCCGCAGAAAAGGCAGGTCGGATATCTCTTTCAGAACTATGCGCTCTTCCCGAATATGACCGTAAAAAAGAATATCCTCTGCGGTCTGCATGCCGTAAAGGACAGAAGCGAACGTGAGGCGTTGTTAAAGGAAGCCCTCCGGCGGTTTCAGCTGGAGGATGTGTCGGACCATAAACCCTCCGAAATATCAGGCGGCCAGGCTCAGCGCACGGCTCTCGCACGGATACTCGTCAGTGCCCCGAAGCTCCTTATGCTCGACGAACCCTTTTCCGCCCTCGATTCACACTTAAGACTCCGCCTTCAGCTGGAGCTCAAAGAAACTCTTTCTTCCTACAAAGGCCCGGTGCTTATGGTGACCCACAGCCGGGACGAAGCATACCGCATGTGCGGTTCCATTACAATAACGGACAACGGGGTTTTCTCTCCCGTGAGAGAAACGAAGCCTTTGTTTGCCGACCCCGGCTCCTTTTCCGCCGCCGCCATCACAGGCTGCAAGAATATTGCCGCCGCGGTTAAGACAGGTGAATACGAGGTTGAAGTCCCCGAATGGAATGTACGCTTCAGGACGGCCCGTAAAGTCCGGGACGGCTTAAAAGGCGTGGCCTTCCGCGCGCACTATCTGAATACCCGGACGAATGAAAACCGTTTTCCGGTTCTCTTTGAAAGTGAACTGGAGGAACCCTTTGAATGGGTATTGCTTTTCCGCTATGAGGGTCAGAGCCCTGAGAGCTCACCGATCTGGTGGCGGCTTCCCAAGGATAAGCGTCCGCAGGTCTTCCCGAAAGAGCTCGGCATCGCACCGGCGAACATACTGCTGCTATATGAGTGAATTATCAGTCGGGAATGAGCTCTCAATTTCCGCAACAGCCTCTCTAACCTCATACAGCTTTGAAACGGAAACGGACAGTTCGTCCACCCCAAACCGGATAAGCTTTTCAACCGCGTCCGGGCGGGATGCCAGCTCTCCGCATACCGCCACCGGAATATCATGAGCGTGCGCGGCCTCCACCGTCATCCCGATCATCCGGAAAAGACCCTCATGGAGCGGATCAAAATAATCGTCAAGCCCCTTCGCCTCTCTGTCAATAGCAAGGGCATATTGGGCAAGATCATTTGTTCCTATGCTGAAAAATCTGACCTTTGAGGCCAGTTCGGCCGCAATCATCACGGCAGCCGGCGTCTCTATCATAACACCGGTCTCCGGCATGCAGTACGATTCTCCCTTTTCTTTAAGCTCCTCCGCGGATTGCTTAAGCTCCGAGATCGCCTCATCCACCTCCCAGAGAGCCGTAACCATCGGAAGCATGAGCTTTAAGTTCCCGTAAACCGCGGCCCGCAGAATCGCCCTCAGCTGGGTTCTGAAAAGCTCACGGTTGTTAAGGGAAACCCTGATTCCCCGCTGTCCCAGCGCCGGATTTATTTCGTCCGGAATCGTGAGCCACTCCGGGCTTTTATCCGAGCCGATATCCATCGTCCGTATTATGACCTCTTTACCCTTCACGGCTTCGACGATATGTTTATATGCCTCAAACTGCTCTTCCTCGGCAGGCGGATTCTTCCTGTTTAAAAACAGAAACTCCGATCTGACAAGACCTATGCCGTCGCAGCGGGCTCTTTCTGCGGCTTCAGCCTCCTCCGTCCCGGTAATATTGGCATAAATCCCTGTTTTTGTTTTCTCTGTTTCGGCCTGTTTCCGCCTTTCTGCCCGGGCCTTTTCGTTTTCTTCCTGTTTTCTTTCCGCCTCTTTTTTTACGGTTTCCTCAGGATTTATCAAAACAGAGGCTTTTCCCCCGTCAACAACGAGATAATCTCCGGTGTGAATTACCTCCGTGATGCTGTCCAGCCCGAAGAGATAAGGCACACCGAGGTTCCCGGCAAGGACCGAAAGATGTGACGTGGGAGAGCCGGTATTCGTTATTATCCCTTTGATTAATCCGTGGTCAAATGCGGCCAGGTCGCTTATGCTGAGCTCCTCTCCCGCAAGGATGCACGGTTTTTCGGGGCTCGCAGTCTCATTGCCGGTAATAATCGCAGCGAGAGAGGAAATAAGCCCCTTTATGTCCTCACTGCGCTCTTTAATATAATCATTTTCCGCGGCGGCAAGCCTTCCACAGAGAATTGCCTCCGCCCTCTCCAATGCTCCGGGCGCATCAGCTCCTTCGTTTTTTATAAGGGAGCTGACAGTGCCCGTAAAGCTTTCATCGTTTAAGATCATGAGCTCGGCATCAATAAGCTCCGCCTCCGTATTATCCGAGCTATCCCGCCGTTCTTCAAGTCTTTTTCCGAGGGTTAAAACCGCCCGGTTTAAGCGGTTTTCCTCCTCTTCTTTATCGCCCCTTTCATACCGGATGGTCTTTTCTTTTTTGAACACAAAGGCATATCCCGCGCAAAAACCGGTCTGGGCTGTTTTGCAGTCATATCTTTCCACTACAGCTTCTCCCCCATATATTCGTAAAGCTCTGTCAGCGCTTCCAGAGCGTCTTTCCCCTCAGCCGTAACGGTAAAGGTCCCCTTATCTTTTTGATTTATCGTAAGCCTCCCCAAGAGCCCGGGGAGCCTGGCTGTTCTTTGCGAGGAAGATTAAAAGCAGAAGGGTCAGTACATAGGGCAGGATCATGACCAGATCCGAATAGCTGCTGGGCAGCCCCAGCTTCTGAACAAGCTGGTAGCCGGCCGAACGGGCAAAGCCGAAAATCAGGCAGGCGCCTAAGGTCGGCATGATTTTCCACCCTCCGAAGATCAGCGCCGCGATGGCAAGATAGCCGTAACCCATGTATATATCGGAGGAAAACTTGGCGGATATGGAGTAGGCAAAACAGATTCCCGCAAGTCCGGAAAGCGCTCCTGACATCATGACAGCCTGGTAGCGTATTTTTGATACATCAATTCCCGCCGCGTCCACAGAGGCCGGATTATCTCCCGCCGCCCGCAGATGGAGCCCGAAGGAGGTCTGATACAGCAGGTACCAGACGATGATAGCGATAATAACAATGACGAGTTCAAAGGGATACACGTTGGTAAAAAAGGCGCCGATTACGGGTATCCCGGAAAGTCCCGGGACGGTAATACGCGGCAGGACCCCCAGATCGAACTTGTTGGAGGCCGCCCCGAATACCGTGCGGTTGATGGATTTTGTTAAAAAAGCGGTCAGCGCCATGGCCAGGATATTGATCACGACGCCGCTTATTACCATGTCTGCCTTAAAGCGGATACACAAAACCGCGTGCAGAAGGGAATAGATCATTCCTCCCAAAATGGCGAAAACAACAGCCACGCATTGGGGCAGCCTGGAATCCGCCCCGACCTTCAGCCCCACGATATAGGCAGCCAGGGCTCCCGTAAAGGCCCCGACTCCCTGCAGCCCCTCCAGCGCCAGATTCGTTACTCCGCTTCGTTCGGAATAGATTCCTCCTATAGCCATGATAAATAACGGCAGTGAAAAGGACATTCCGTTTATTATGATCGTATTGAGCATATTCATGGCTCTATGACTCCTTTTTCTTTATAACAGACAGAATGAAGGCACTGCAGGCGGTGGTTAAAAGAATCAGCCCCATAATAACCGATGCGATTTCCGCCTCCAGTCCCGCCTGTGAACTCATATAGGTGGATCCCTTTTCTATTATCTCCAGAAAGAATGTGGCGAAGAATATCCCCACCGGAGAGCTTCCTCCCACCAGACAGACCGCTATGGCGTCAAAGCCTGTGGAAGGCAGGACCTTGGGCTGGATCGAAGCGAAGTAGCCCAGGTAATAGGTTGCCCCCGCAAGCCCCGCGAGTATTCCGGAGAGTGTCATGGACAATACTACGGATCTGCTGACCCGGATTCCGGCGTAACGCGCCGCTTCACGGTTTGCCCCGACTGCCCTGAGCTCGTAGCCAAGCACCGTCCGGTCCAGGAGAAAGCGGACAAGAATTATCATTATAATCGCAAGGATAAAGCCTATGGCCAGGTCATAACGGTATCCGCCGATTTTCACCTGATGCAGGGTAAGCCTGCTGGCGCTGCTTATTTCCTCCGACTGTCTGGAAACCGGATTCACATACCGTGTATTGATGAAAAAGCTGATTATATACTCGGCAATATAATTCAGCATGATCGATGAAACGACCTCGTTTATATTAAAGCGGTACTTAAGAAAGCCGATAAGAGCCCCAATAAGGCCTCCCGCGGCTGCCGAGACAAGAATTACCAGCGGCTTGGCTAAAATGGCAGGGAGAGGACTGTAGCCCACAAGCACCGTGGCAAGAAACGCTCCCACAAGCATCTGCCCCGAAACCCCGATATTAAATAACCCCGTCCTGTACGCTATGGCAACAGCCAAAGCCGCAAAAAGCATAGGTGTCAGGAAATCGATATAGCTGAAAAAATCCGTAAACATGCTCTTTCCGCCGGCATACTTCCCCTTCGGCGCAAGGCCCGAGCCCTGGAGCAGGTTATAATATGCGGTAAGGGGGTTCTTTTTCAGAATCAGAATCAGTACCGCGCCGGCCAAAAGCCCCAGGATTATCGCAATCGCGGCGACGAGCACCGTATCGTTTCTTTTCTTCATCGCATCAAGCCTCTTTTATTCCCATCATGAATTCTCCCACCTCCTGCGTCGTAAATTCCTCTGCCGGAGCGATCTTTCCGATTTCACCGCTGTAGATCACGGCTATGGTATCCGCCAGATCCATGATCTCATCCAGCTCCAGAGAAATAAGCAGCACAGCCTTTCCCTTATCCCTTTCATCAACGATCTGACGGTGGATGTTTTCAATGGCGCCTATATCCAGTCCGCGGGTGGGCTGCACAAAGATCGTAAGGGACGCGTCCTGCTCGATCTCCCTTCCTACGATGGCCTTCTGCTGGTTTCCGCCGCTCATGGCGCGCACAATAGTATCCGTGGAATTCGCGCAGCGGATGTCATAGCGTTCGATAAGCTCCTTTCCGTAGAGCTCAAACTGCTTCCGGTTTCTCACATGGCTTTGGGCGAAGGGCTTTTGATAGTATTTTTTCAGGGCCAGATTGTCCTTTAAATCAAAATCCAGAATAAGCCCCATTTCCTGCCTGTCCTCCGGAATATAGGCGACTCCCTCCTCGATACGTTCCCTGACGTTTAAAGGGAGCAGACTTTTTCCGTTAAGCAGAATATCCCCTTCCCCGACCTTCATAAGACCGGCTATGGCATGGGCGATCTCCACCTGCCCGTTGCCCGAAACCCCGGCGATCGCAAATATCTCTCCGGCATGAATCGTAAAGGATACTTTTTTCACCACCGGGAATCTGTCCTCGTTTAAAACCGTGAGCTCCTTCACGTTAAGAATCTCTTTACCGAATTCGGCCTTTTTCTTTTCCGTATTGAAGGACACCTCCCGGCCCACCATGAGATTGGCCATTTCCTTCGTTCCGGTACTCTTCACATCCTTTACAGCGATCAGCTTTCCCCGCCGGAGAATTGCACAGCGGTCCGCAATCTGCTTGATCTCCTCCAGCTTGTGGGTTATAAGGATGATGGTCTTTCCGCCGTCTCTTAAGGACCGGATAATATTAAGAAGAGCCTCAATCTCCTGAGGGGTCAGAACGGCGGTGGGCTCATCAAAGATAAGTATCTCCGCCTCCCTGTAGAGCATCTTTAAGATTTCCACACGCTGTCTGACCGAAACATTCACCTGGGATATCACTGCCTTCGGATCCACCTCCAGAGAATATTTCTTTGACAGAGCCGAAATCTCTTCCTCCGCCCTTTTTTTATCCACACAGGGCAGGAAGCCGGCTATCTTTTTCTTCGGTTCCCTGCCCATAATGATATTTTCGGTCACGGTATAATTTGATACAAGCTTGAAGTGCTGATGTACCATTCCGATGTTTAATTCGGTGGCGTAATTCGGGCTTGTTATATTTTCCTTTTTTCCCCGGATAAATATTTCTCCCTCATCCGGCTCGTACATACCGAAGAGCATACTCATCAGCGTGGATTTTCCGGCGCCGTTCTCTCCCAGCAGGGCATAGATTTCTCCCCTTTTCACCCCGATGCTTACGTCGTCGTTCGCCACGATCCCCGGAAATCTCTTGGTGATATGCTTCATCTCAATAATATAGTCTTCCGCCATGCATCCCTCCATGACTAACTAAGAACCGCCGGCAGAGTCAGTTCTGCCGGCGGTTTTTCTGATCAAAGTCCCGTAAAGCTGTCCGGAGCCTCTCCGTTGAAGTTTGCGGCGGGAATGATTTCTCCGCTCTTCACCTTTGCAAAAGCCTCGTCCATGTTTTTGATGGTTTCGGGGGAAAGCTGCTGTCTGCCCTCTTTGCTGACATAGCCTGTGGAATCGGTATCCGCTCCAAGCAGAGCATTCTCTCCCTTAAAGGTTCCGTTCTTTATCTCGTTAAGCTGCTTGGTGACGTTCTTATCCATCACCTTCAGGCAGGAGGTCAGTACCACGTTGCTGCTGCCGTTTGCGCCGTCATCATACTGATCCACGTCGCAGCCGATGTAATAGACGCCCTTTGCCTCCTTGACCGCGGTCAGAACACCGTTTCCGGTAGCGCCTGCCGCAGTAAAGATGATATCCACGCCCTGGCCTATAAGCGTCTCGCCGATCACCTTGCCGGTGGCCTCGTCATTAAAGTCACCCGCATAGTTTCCGCCCACATTCGCTCCGGTCACATCCGTCCCCGCATAGGAGGGAAGCTCCACGACCTCTGCCTTCGCGCCGTAATACTTGTTTGCATAGTTTACGCCGGATTCAAAGCCCCACTGATAGTTGACGTTGGTGGGGAATGCGATGCCGTTAACCACCGCCACCTTTCCGGTCTTTGTTTCCATAGCCGCAGCAAGTCCGGCAAGGAATCCGCCCTCCTGCTCCTTGAAGGTCATGGAATAGATATTGTCAAACTCCGCTTCCTCACCGGCTTCGTTTGTGGGAGCGGTGTCCACCAGAAGGAACTTCACATCCGGATTCTCCTCCGCGATGGAACCGATGCCGGCAAACTGGAAGCCGCAGCAGACGATGGCGTCATAATCAGCCACAATGTCCGAGACAGCCTGGAGTGCGGCTGCCACATCTCCGGATTCCTCGCGAACCGGAGTAACGGTCGAATCCGGGTTTTCATCAATAAAAGCCAGGATTCCGTCGTAATTGTTTTCGTTAAAGGATCCGTCGTCCACCCCCGAAGGAGAACTGACGATGGCGATCTTCAAAGCGCCTCCCGCTTCGCCCTCAGAAGCCGGGGCCTCTGTCCCGGAAGCCTCCGGGGTTTCGGGTGTACCTGCCGCCGCACAGCCCGCAAGGAGTGACACAACCATAGCTGCTGAAAGCACTGCACTGAGTAATTTCTTTTTCATCTTTTCCTCCTGTTAATTGGTTGACATAATATTTTCCGATTCAAAGTCAACATGTAACATTAATCAGTATACCAAACGTTTCCGTTTTTTTAAACAGTTCCTTAAGCCGGTTATAAGGTATATTGGGCCAGATGCGAATTGATATCGTCGGAATAATTATTCAGCTGCTCCGAAATACTGGCTATACTGTCGGTTTCCTTAAGCAGCTTATCGCTTTCCTCCACAATCTGGTCGCTCAGGCTTAAGATCTGGTTTATGGAAGCCGCCTGCTCTTCGGTGGTGGCTGCATTGTTTGCCGCCACGTCATTTATCATCTCAATTCCGTCCGCAATTTCAACAATACCATCGGTAGCCTTTGACAGGTCATCCGAAATCAGGCTGAAGGACTTATTAACACTGTCCACGCCTGACAGACAGGCTTCCATATCGGTAATACATATATCCGCCTTATGATTGATGGCTTCTATGTTATCCGTTACCCCGGCAATAAGCTTGCAGATATTCTCCGTAGCTTCGGAAGACTGCTGTGCGAGCGCACCCACCTCGGAGGCCACTACTGCAAAGCCCTTGCCCATCTCTCCTGCCCTCGCGGCCTCAATCGAAGCATTGAGCGACAAAAGATTGGTCTGATTGGAAATGGCGCTTATGGTATCGGTAATTCCCGTTATCTCATTCACGGATCTGGCTGTCGCATGAATAATATCCGTAAGCTCGCGTATCGTGGCGTTAAGCGTATTCACGTTCGTCGTCATGCTCGCCATCTCATTCTTTCCGGATGAAGATGATTCCATTGTTTCCATGCACAGGCTCTTCACATTCTCTGCCTTCTGCTGCAGATCGGCTGAAGTTGAGGCCAGATTGGTTGCTGCGTTTGCAATCTCACCAATCGAAGAATTCATGGAATTCAATGTGAAATTAAGCTTTTCGATCGAGCCTCCCTGAGCCTGGTTGGAGGAAGCGAGATTCCTGGAAATATCCGTACATCTTCTCGCACTGTTGTTCATATTGCCTGAAATATCGGCTATTCCCAAAAGCATATCCCTCATCTTCACAATATACTGATTCAGGCTTTCACTTAAGGTCGTGATCTCGTTATTTCCCTCGGGCATAAGATTTACCGTGAAGTTTCCGTCGCTGATATCCCCGATCCGCTCCGTTACCTTTGTTACTGGATTGGTATATTTGGAAATGATGATATAGAGCAATACCGCAAGCAGCAGGAGAAGCACAGCCGAGATCGCGAAAGTGATGAACATGTTTCTTTCAATACTGTCGCTGACAAAGGTAAAGGGCACCGCACTCACCACCACCCAGGAGGTTCCTTCAATATCTGTCGCGGCATACATCATTTTACCCTGGGATGTCTTTGCCGTCTGAACCTTATTCGTATCCATGGAATCCTGCGTATTAAGGGAAGAAAACACTTTGTTCAGTCCCTGGATGACCGGATCGGAGGAATCCGAAACCGTCTGTCCGGCAAGCTCCGGATTGTTGGCAACAAGAATGTCCTTCGATTCCTTGTTTATGATATAGAAAGAAGTCTTATCCGAGCTTGATTTAAACTGGTTAAGCTCCCCGGTGACCTTATCGAAATTTATATCGCTGCTTAAGACGACCTGATCCTTTACCATTACCGCGCACGCAAGGCAGGTCTTTCCGGTTGAGGCATCGACATAGGGCTCGGAGGTGTAGATCTCACCGTTCTTTGCAAGCGCCCCCTGATACCAGGGTCTGTCAGTGAACTCAAAGGTATCGTCCGGAACCCATCCCGAACCGTCCAGGAAGACCGAAGTATCCCCGTAAGCCATATAGATATCCTGGGAGTCAGGATCGAGCTCCGTGAGCTTAAGCAGCATGGCAAGAGCATCCTCATAGGACAGGTCCGGGATACTCCTTAATACGTCCGCCGACTGCTTAACCCTCTCCTCTATACCGGCCCACCAGTTATTTACCTCCTTCGCGTAGGAAACGGATTCTCTGGCCAGAATCGTTTCCGACAGACCGGTTATCTTATCCACCTGGAGCTTAACGCTCACATTGGTGATTATCACGATCATCAAAGCCGCATATATAATCACCTGGCTCAGCAACAGTTTTTTCAGTGAACTCCTTTTCTTTCCGCTCATTTCAATTCTTCCTCCTGTGTTGTATATACCCCCTTCATTTTTTTAAATAAAACGCCGGCCGCAGGAAATGATACGGCCGCCTTAAACTTACGGCTGTTCCTCATAAATCACTGCTTCATACGGACGCAGGATTCCTTTTTTCTCCCCGGAACAGGTGCTCATAATGCATTTACCGTCCTTTACATATCCGGGATCATACTCTGCTTCCCCGTCAGTAAAATTGATGAGAACAGTCACCTTTGCGTTTCCTTTACTGCGGGTGTATGCGACGATGTTCTGATTATCCGGCATTATCTCTTCATAATCCCCGTCCGTCAGCTCCGGAAGCGCTCTGCGAAGCTTTGAGAGCGTCAGATAGAAATTCAGGACGGAGTCCGGATCAGCCTTTTCAGATTCCCGGTTATACACCGTATAATCGGGGTATACCGGCAGCCACGGTTTCCCGGTGGTAAAGCCCGCATTCTCTGATGCGTCCCATTGCACCGGCGTCCTGGCGCTGTCCCTGGAAAAATGGTGTACCCCGTCCATGGCCTCTTCTTCGGAATAACCCTCGCCCAGGGCAAATTCATAATGATTCTTTGTGGAAATATCGTTGTAATCATCGATGGAAGGCCAGTCCACATTTACATATCCAAGCTCCTCCCCCTGCATGATGAAAGGGGTCCCCCGCATCGTAAGGAGCAGTGTGGCAAGAGCCTTACCCCTTGCCGTACGGTCTCCGTTTCCGGGAAGATAATGATCGATGGAACGCGGCTGATCGTGATTCTCCAGAAACACCGGGAACCATCCGCCGGCGCCATCGGCCGCAGCCAGACTGTCTTTAAAAAACGATCTGAATTCCTGAAGCGACCAGTCCCTTGTTTCGCACCAGTTATTCTCATCCGGCAGGTCGATATTCACAAGCCCGAACTCAAAGACCATATCAAAGACGCCGTCATCCCCTACCCACTTATCAAGATCTGCAGCAGACACGCCGTTCGCTTCACCCACCGTGAAGATGTCGGTGCCTTCCTGGACGGATGCTTTGAATTCATGAAGATAATCCAGTATTCCGTCGGTATTGGCCGTCATGGAATGGATTCCCACCATCCCGTCCCCGGCATCGGGTTCTCCGTCAGCAAATATTTCCGGCTTCTTTATATAGGTGATGGCATCCATCCTGAATCCTCCCACGCCTTTATCCACCCAGAACCCGGCAACATCCGTCACGGCTTTGCGAACCTCCGGATTTGCCCAGTTAAGATCCGGCTGCTCCGGCAGGAAGGTATGCAGATAGTACTGGCCGCGCCCTTCGTCAAATTCCCACGCGGAGCCTCCGAAGATACTCCGCCAGTTTGTGGGAGCGCTGCCGTCTTCCTTCGGATCTGCCCAGATATACCAGTCGCTTTTATCGTTGTCCTTACTCTGACGTGACTCAATGAACCATTCGTTTTCGTTGGAGGTATGGTTGAACACCAGATCCATGACGATCCGGATATCACGTGCTTTTGCCTCGGCAATAAGCGTATCCATATCCTCCATCGTCCCGTATGCGGGATCTATGCTGTAATAGTCAGCAATATCATAGCCGTTGTCCGCCTGGGGCGATGCGTAGCAGGGCGTCAGCCATACTGCTCCCACACCAAGCTCTTTAAGATGATCCAGCTCCGATGTGATCCCGTTGAGATCTCCTGTTCCGTCCCCGTCGGAATCCTTATAGCTCTTCACGTATATCTCATAGGCGATGGTCTTCTGCCACCACTTAAGAGCGGATTCCGATTGCGGTTCAACACTCCCGGACATACTGCACCCTCCTGTAAACAAGATACACATCAATAATGGAATAATAAAAAATCTTCCTGTCCTGCCGGCATGTCTCACAAGCAAATCCTCCCTGAACCTTTCTCAAATGTATCCCCCGACAGCTCCCCGTTAAATAAATCTTACCCCAAAGCGCTGTTTCTGTAAACAGCACTTCATGCCGTGCGCACTGTAATGGATATCCATGAAGTAATTCATTTCATCCATAACCTTGAGGATACGGGTTTTGACCAGCTCGTAAAAAACAGGGTCTGCCGGTGCCTGCCTGGGATTATCGTGTCCTCTGAAAAACCATTGAATAGCACAGATCATGGGGTTTATCAATTCTTACTCCGGCTTTGCGGCACGACGGTTTCCGGCTCGTTAATTATCTCCGGCAATATTTCACCCTTTCTTTCAGTTCCTCCGAAATATCCAACTGCTTAAACCCTTCCGCATTTACTTTACCTTGAGCTTAAATGATGCTTTCTTTCCGGTACAGTCTGTCGCTTTTATTGTTATCGTACAGCTTCCCTTTTTACGTGCCGAGATAATGCACAAATAAACCATTTCGTCAGACTTTGCCGAATATCTACTGACATATGCGTTCGCAACAGCTGGATTACTGCTTATGACCTCCGGTTCGACCACCCTGCCTGTTCCCATGGAATAATCCCATCCGGTATTTCCTGAAAACAGGTCAACCTCATTAATAAAGTTTATCGGTACTTTCTGGGGGCTTTTATAATTTGCTTTCAATTTTGTTGTCGGAGCGACGACGAGAAAAGTCTTATCCTTAGTGAGTCCGGTACCGTCTGTCGCCTTCAGTCTGACCGTAACGTTATAATATTTGTATGACCCTACGGTTGCCAGTTTTTTATTAATGCTCAGTTTACCCTTGCTGAGCTTGATATAATTTTTCGCGTTTGAAGTCACATCACTGCCGCTTGTTCCGCTCGTGATACCTTCTACCCTGACTATCTCCCATTCAACCTTTTTTTCGGTGGGTGTCCCGTAGGCTGAACCGAGCGCCGGTCTTATTTTCATCTTTTTACCGTATGCCACGCACCGCTGAGACTTGTCCGGGAACATATCCAGCCTTGAAACAGGGACCAAAACCTTTACCGTGAGCACAAGCTTTTTATTTGAGCCGTCGGTCGCTTTACAGGTGATCTTTGCCTTTCCGGCTTTTTTCCCGGTGATCTTTCCCGAAGCGTCAACCTGCACGATGGAAGGCTTTGAGCTCGTAAATAAAAGCCCGGCACCGTTATCCGCCTTGCCCTCAAGGACGACCTCGTTTTCGGTGATATCCTTCGTCGCGCTGATGTCCACGTTGTAGATCCTGACGGACTTAAGATTTCCGTTCTTATCCGTTTTGGGATCATTCAGATCCTTGTTCACGGAAACCGACTTAAGAGTTACCGATCTTGCGGGATCAACGATCTTTACCGCCAGTGTTCCCTTTTTTCCTTCTGCCTCGCCGATCACCGTAAATCCGCCGGACGCCGATTTTTTAATGCTGACCTTGCCGGTTTTTTTGTTTATCGTGACTCCCGTGGGAGAGCCGTCCAGACTCCATGTAACTTTTCCCTTCTTAAAGCCGGGATTGAGCTTATAGGTAACGCTCTTTCCCTTTGCGGCAATAACCGGGCCCACAACCTCGTATACTGCCGCGGAATTGGGGATCTGTACGGTCCGGGTCGCGATGTCTGATGCCGTTCCGATACCGGTGATCCTCAATACCTGGAGTTTTACGGACTCATCCGCCTGTATACCGTTCTTTACAAGCTCCTCCACGGAAATAGTTACCGTCCCGGGATCTGCCGGATTTTCGATATAGATCCCTTCCTTTATCTCTCCGCCTTTTATCGAAGGCTTCTTTCCGTTCACGGTATATATAAAGCCCTGTGTCTTTCCTGCCGCATTGTTATCGCTGACGGTTATAACGGAGTCGCTCGAGATCGTCCCGGGCACATTTATCACAGGCGCCTGCGTGCTCTCGATCAGAGAGAGCATTTTCGCCGCATTTATCATTCCCGCACCTATCTTATACGGGCTTGAGATCTTTGTGGCACTCTGTTTAAGAGCCTTCTCCACCTCGTCAGGACTGGCTGTTTCTCCTTTCGCCTTTTTTGCGCTTATATAAAGAGCGCAGACACCCGCCACAACGGGGGTAGCCATTGATGTTCCACTCATTAGGCCCCAGTAATCATAATCCGTAGAAAGATTATACGCTCCCGAGGAAGCACTGTCGTCAAAATGCCCGTTCCAGGTTGAGTAGATGTCCGTTCCCGGAGCCGCTATGTCCGCCCATTCCCCATGGGTTGAAAAGTCGGATTTCTGCAGGCTTTCATCCAAAGAAGCCACAGCTATGACATTATCATAGGCGACAGGATATGCCACATTATTGGCCGATTCATTACCCATTGCCACACATATGGTGATACCCGCTTCATGCGCTTTGTTTACGGCATCCTGGACGATCTGGCTGTAAAGCGGACCTCCGATGCTCATATTTATGACATCGGCTTTTTTACCGTTTGCCACATAATTTACAGCAGCCGCCTCATTGGCTGCACTGCAGCCATTACTTTCAAATATGGGAAGCCCGAGGATCTTTGCCTTCGGTGCAACTCCGACACCTCCTTCCGAGTTGTTTGCGGCCGAGGCGATTATCCCGGCCACATGTGTTCCGTGCCCGGAATTATCTACAAGTTTAGTACCCGCGACAACCTCGCTGGTGACAATCTCTGTGACCTGCCCCTTCAGATCGGGATGGCCGCTGTAGACTCCGGTATCTATCACCGCGACAGTAACGCCTTCTCCCTGGGTCGCACCCCAGGCCTGGTAGCTTCCTATGGTATCATGCATCCACTGATACATATTTTTATTTATATTTTCGTCAAGAGGATCATTCGCCATATATGCCGGATCAAGCGCCTTATCATTGAATCTTTCCCTCCAGTAAGACCAGCCTCTGCCGCCGATGGATCCCCTTTTGGCCATAACGCTGTTAAGGCTTTCCATATCCGGGTCTCGGATATTGTCTTCCTTTACGGGATCATCAAGCTTTGTAAATGTGTTGGGCTCCACCGGGGGCAGCGAGTTCGTTATGTCCGCCCCGGCCTTTACGGCATCCTCAACCGTGACACTGGCGGTATCGAGCTTTATGACCGCAACGCCCCAGTCACAGGATCGCAGCGTCCCGTTGTAGGCTTTTGCCACGACCTTTGCGTATTCGGGATCGTCGCAGGAAAAGATGACCTCATCCTCAGCGTAATCCTTTCCGGCTTCCAGGGTTTCCAGAACATTGAGGACATCATGCTCAATGATATTTTTCTTTCCTTCGATCTGCTTTTCGGAAAGTGTGAAAGCTTCCGGCATACCATTGAAAACGGACTCCGCGAGATTTTCCGATATGGTCTCTTCGGGAACTTCTCCTTCTGCCAGATTTTCCGATACCTCAGAGCCTGCCTCCTCTTCGATCGGGATCTCCGCCGCATTTTCCGAAGGCTGCGTTCCTTCCGCCGGCTCCGCGTCCTCCGCAACCGGGATCTCCGCCGTATTTTCCGAAGGCTGCGTTCCTTCCGGAGCTTCCGTCGGCCCCTCATCCGCTGCATCCAAATCCTCTGTTCCGTTTTCCGACAGCCTATCGGTTTCGTCCTCAACAGCCGGCTGATCCGCGCTTATAACTGTCTTGTCCGGTAAGACCTCTTCAGACGCAAAAACAGTCCCGTTCAGCGAAAACACGACCGATACGGCGATCAGGATTGCCAGGAGCCTGTGTTTGATACTTTTCTTCATACTCCACCTCTTTTTTCTGGGATTTATGTTAAGTTACAGCAGTTTTTTTACTCCCAAATGACCGTAATTCCTTTGTCATCACCCTTCAATGAACATTTTTGTCGACCTTTAACTCCCCCGGAACTGCAGGCTCCGGAAATGTGGTCGCCATAGTGTTCAGTGAAAGTTCCGGAAGTCCGTCCTTTTTCCCGCGTTCGATAACTGAAGAAGGATCCTCTTCGGTATGAAAAACGGCAACGCCGGATGTATAATCCACGAACTCTATCCCGTACCCGGCAGCTATTTCCTTTGCTTCTTTTTCACTCTGCACCGAAGCCGTAAGCTCTTTGCCCGAGACCGGAGAGATAAGACTGTCGGTGCTTTGCGGGTAATTTGCGATATCATCATGTTCCGGATCTGTCACAGCCTTCATTTCCCCTGCCTCTCCATGCTCTTTGCCGCAGCCGGCCGCTGCGGCCGCAAACAGGCAGAGCATCGCGCTTATCAGGATAACATATCCTTTCGTCTTTTTAAATCCCATGATGCACCTCCGTTACCGTTTATGTTATTATATCATGATTGAAACGCCAAAAGTATTTGCAGCGGCGTCAACTGCGAGGAACTGTTGATTATGTTCCTTGACAACTGAATACAGTTCATGATCCAAGAAAAGCCTGATTTCTGCTGATTTTATGCGGATTTTACGGCCTCTTCGTAGTATAATAGAGATAGCAGTTTTCCTATTTTCTATGAGGTGCCGATATGTCCTTCGTTCAGAATTCCTCTCAACAGATATCTCTTTTCGACAAGCTGGCCTTTCTTTCCCCGAGAAAACAACAGATGCTGGAGAAGTCATGGGCACAGGCTTTTTCAAACCATATCTTTACACGGATCAATGAGAACATCTTTGCTCCGTTGTACAGCGAAAAGACCAATTCAAGACCAAATGCTCCAATCAATGTACTGGTTAGCGCCCTGATTCTAAAGAATTTCAGAAGCCTTACAGATGAAGAGGTCACGGAGGCCTGTGAGTTTGATTTCCGATATCAGTACGCACTTCATACAACAAGCTTTGAAGACCAGCCAGTCAGTGAACGGACATTGAGCCGTTTCCGTTCCAGACTTGCTGCTTATGAACTGACTACAGGTGA
>JAILBQ010000039.1 GCA_024680815.1 Lachnospiraceae bacterium
GTCAGTCTGTGGTGAAAGTCCACAAGGGGCGTAGTTGCCGACGAACCCCATAGCAACTCCCAAGGTTTACATCGTGAGATGTAGGCGAGAAGAAGGGATAGCGAAATCGTAGCCTGACGAACAGAAACCTGATATAAGGCGTACATGGCGGATAAGCTGGCTCAAAGCAGCGAAGTCCAAAAGGCAACCGTAACCTATGTGCATAAATCAGGCAGGTAGACGAGGAAAGACTGGCAGGCTTATCCCGTGAGGTCTCACAGGCGGTATCTATAGCCGTAGTAACAACGAACTGTGAGAAGTCAGCAGAAGCCGTAGTAGGCATGGCCCTGAAATGGGCTTTGCTAAAGGGCTGAACAACGTAACTGTGTAATCAATTGTATGCTCCATGGAATACCTGACAGCAGGAATGGCGAAACGTAAATGAGCAGATACTGCACAACTTAGGGCGAATCCATGGGAACGGAAAGGAGAAAGCACACAGGGCAATGTCGGAACTGTTGGAAAAGATACTGTCCAAGGACAACATGAACGCCGCCTACAAGAGAGTCTGCGCCAATAAAGGAGCAGGCGGTGTGGACGATGTGACGGTTGAAGAACTCGGAGACTATATCAAAGAGCATTGGAACAGTATCAGAGAGCAAATCAGGCACAGGGAGTATAAACCCCAGCCAGTCAGGAGGGTGGAGATACCCAAGCCAAACGGAGGAGTGAGGAAACTCGGAATCCCGACCGTTATGGACAGGGTTATTCAGCAAGGCATAGTACAGGTGATAAGCCCGATGTGTGAGCCGCTGTTTTCGGAATGGAGCTATGGCTTCAGACTGAACAGAAGCTGTGAAATGGCTATCAGGCAGCTACTCGTCTATCTGAACGAAGGTTATGAATGGATAGTGGATATCGACTTGGAGAAGTTTTTCGACAACGTACCGCAGGACAGGCTTATGAGCCTTGTTCACGACATTATCAATGACGGCGATACAGAATCCCTTATCCGCAAATACCTGAAAGCAGGTGTAATGACACCGCAGGGATACGAGGAAACAAAACTGGGCACCCCGCAGGGAGGTAATCTGTCACCGCTCCTGTCAAATATCATGCTGAATGAACTGGACAAGGAACTTGAAGCAAGAGGACTCCGATTCACGAGATACGCCGATGACTGTGTCATTGCAGTCAGAAGCGAGGCAAGTGCAAAGAGGATCATGCAGACGGTGTCGGATTGGATTCAGAGAAAGTTGGGTCTAAAGGTCAACATGACAAAGACCCATATCACGAGACCGCAGAAGCTGAAATACCTTGGCTTTGGCTTCTACAAGGACAGCAAAGCAAATGAGTGGAAATGCAGACCACATCAGGACTCTGTTATGAAATTCAAGAGCAAACTGAAAGAACTGACCTGTAGAAAAATGCCTGGAACAGTCACAAGTAAGATTGCGAAAATCAATCAGGTGACACGAGGGTGGATAAACTATTATGCCCTTGGCTCTATGAAAACAGCAATGGCAGAGATTGACGCACATTTACGGACAAGACTCAGAGTCATTATTTGGAAACAGTGGAAGGTACCGAAGAAGCGACAATGGGGATTGCAAAAGCTTGGGATTGGAATAGACCTCGCCCGACTGACAGCTTATTGTGGTGACCGTTACTATTGGGTAGCCACGAAAACATGTGTTGTCAGAGCAATCTCCAAGGAAGTGTTGGCAAAAGCGGGACTTATTAGCTGTCTTGATTATTACAGTGAGCGTCACACCTTGAAGTTATGTTGAACCGCCGTATGCCGAACGGCACGTACGGTGGTGTGAGAGGGGGATTTAATTACCCCTACTCGATTGCTTAAAAAGCCTGTACTCCCCCTGTAACCTGGCCTAAAAAATCGTCTCAACGGTGTCATATACTTTGATCATCAAACAACAGCGCGGCAGACAAAGCTGAAGCGCCACACAAATGAAGGAGGATATGACAATGAAAAAGAATTTATTAAAGGCTACAGCACTTGTAATGGCAATGGGAATGTGTTTCACGGGAGTACCCCAGGTGGCAATGGCCGCCGAGAGCAGCGTAAACTATCAGAAAGTCGCGGAGTTCGGTCCGGAGGACGGAATAAATGTAACGAACTACCTCACAATGGAGGAGATCGCAGCCTGGGCCGATATGTACGGTTATGAATATGAAGCCAGAGAGTTCGATGGCGGGACGAAGCTGTATGTTGCCAGGGTGGACGAGGCCAACAGCGGACAGACAGCCGGAAGCGGAGATGTCGGAGAGGCTGTTCTGGAAGGGGGCAGCGGATACATAACCGGAGCAATGGAAAGCATAGGGGACGACCTCGAAAACGGAAACGCGGCGGATGCCTTTGTTGAGGGAGCGGCAGAAAGCGGAGCTAAAGGGCTCGGGAGCGGGTTCCTTGAAGGGGTCGACAAATCCTTAAGCAAGTCCGCTGAAGAAGGGAGAGGTCTTGCATCTACTATCGTTCATGCTATCGGGGGCGGCTTATTCGGGGCGGCCACAAAAGCCGGGAAAGAAGCGGTAAAAGGCGGAGTCGTGAACGCGGGAGCGAAAATGGCGCAGAATGCCAACGAAAAAGGTGTTGAAAACGCCAAAGAGGGATATGCTTCCGTTATGGATACCGATGAGGAGCCTGCATACATAGTATACGTGTATGTGTTTGAAAACGGAAATCCTTATTGCGTATGTATGGAGCAGATCCTCCCGACCGGGAATCGCGAGAACTTTATTGATGCATTTTATGCGACCTTTGATGTTTCGGAAGAATATGACCTGCGAGGTTACAGGGATTATAACGTCTTTATCAGCGGGGACGGCTCAGGCTTTATCGTGGGCCCCATCAACGAAGGAAACGTTTACGAAACCTACTATATCCCCGGAGACAACCCCGACAAGTATGGCATGGTTGAGTATATAATCAACAATTTCATGTAATGTAATGATACAAGCGCCAAAAGTTCAAAAACTGGGAAATACAATGCGGGTGCGCAGCGAAAAAGGCTGCGCACCCGCAAAATTAAAATCTGTGGTCTATTCCGGCTTCCTTCATAATGTGGTTTGCCATATGTCTTGATTTAATCTTGCTGTCCACCGGAAATGATGTGTTTGTTTTCGGGCTGTACCATATATCATGATCGCCTTTTCCCCTTCTAAGAAAGCTGCACCCATTATCTTTAAGGACTGATCTGACTTTTTTCTCATACTCCGCCATCAGACCACCATTTCATTTTGCTCATGAATAAGATAGTATATATTGTCAGGCTTTTTTAAATGATTTAATTCAAGCATTTCAGGCAGAGCCTCTCTGACACGTTTAATTAATATATCCAAGCTTTCTGATTCCAATGTTATAGGAACATCATCGCTCAATGAATACCAGACGTTTGCCTCATCATCCCAGACAAATTTGATTGTATAATCCATAACCTATCCCTCCAAGATCCGGATGGTATCAAAATCATGCTGTAATCATATTATGATTAGGTCGCCAAAAGTAGCTTACCAGATTGTTCCGTGCTTCGCGCGTGTCCTAAGGCATCCACCGCCTCCGGCGGTCCCCCTTAGGACTAATCCCACAATCTGTCCAGAGTTCGCTTTGCGAACTCCATATTCGCAATCTGCGGGGCCCCGTCATAAGGAATTCTCCCGCAAGCGGGTCCCTCCTTATGACTATCCCCACTTCTTGCTCATGTTGGGGCGCGCCATAAGGTCTCATCCCCACTTTCGTGCAAGCACGAAGTGGGGCGAGACTTTTGGCGCTGTAATCATCATATTATCTTGAAGTCTACTACGAGCAGAAATAATTGTAAAGTATCTGCGGCTTTGCTGTATCATAACGTCCGCGTGGGCGCATCAGGCTCTGTAATCCACCCCGCCGACAGGCGGTGTTTTTGATGTTTAGATCCCGCGTTAAATGATTAACACATAGTCATAGGAGCGGAAGCTATATTGACTAATCACTGTACAACATCTATAATTATCACGCTGAATATTACAAAAAAATATACAATTTTAACAAAAGAAGAGCAGTGCACCCCGTAGCAGAAAAAGGTGTCAGGACTTTTGAAAAGGCTTATGAATTAAAGCAGGATCACCAGACTAACTTAATTACAAGGCGATGTTCTGCCCCGGGGGCGGAACCAATAATGAAAATGGAGGATAAGTTAATGAAGAAAACTATAATTGCTGTTTTGACGTTAAGTTTAGTGCTGTTTTTCGGATTGGGTGCGGGAACTTTTGCTTATGCTGCGACTGATGATAACTCCGCATCATCAAAGAGCAGCCTGGGAGATCCTGCTGATGCTTTATATAAAGAAGGGAGGCAAAACGAAGGTAAAGGTGCATATGATAATGCTCTTGATTGCTATACCCGGGCATATGCCCTTGGATCTTCGGACGCGGCTTATCGTCTTGGCAGAATGTTTTTATATGGCAACGGAATCAATGCGGATTCCGTTTACGCAGTGGTTTTATTTAATGCCGCATATGAGATGGGCAATCCGGACGGGCTGTGTGGTTTTGGGCAGTGTTTAGAAGAATTAAATGAATATGAAGAAGCATATAAATATTTCGAAAAGGCGGCAAATGAGGGGAGTATAAACGCTTTGAATTGCATAGGGGAAATGTACGCTTATGGCCGTTATGTTGGTAAAGATCAGTCCCAGGCGGTAAAAAATTATAAAGAGGCGGCTGAACAAGGAAATGAATTCGCTTTACGAAATTTGGGTATTTGTTATGCGTACAAATGGGGAGTAGAAAAAGATTTAAAAGAGGCATTAAAAAATCTCCAAAAAGCAGCGGATGCGGGAAATACCAGTGCTCTTTATGATATAGCTTCTATTTATTATGATGAAGAGGATTATCAGAAAGCCCTTGACTATTATAAGCAAGCAGCTGATAGGGGAAATGTGGACGCCATGAATAAGTTGGGGGATTTATATGGACCAATTTATCGCGTAGAGGAAGTTATAGATCAGGATTATAATAAAGCACGAAAATATTATGAGATGGCAGCAGAGAAAGGAAGCGGACTTGCTTTGAATAGGCTTGGAGATATGACTGAACGAGGACTCGGTTTAGGCAAACCTGATTATGAGCTGGCTAAAAACTATTATGAAAAAGGAATGGAAACAGGGGATGCTTATTGGGCTGCCGCTTCTTGCTTAGCTATCGGACAGCTATATGATATGGGAAGAGTTGGTGAGCATGATGATTCTACAGCGTACTATTATTATAGAAAAGCTGCGGAAATGGGGAACATAACTGCGCCGTATAATGTCGCCAAAATGTATGAATACGGCAAAGGTGTCAAGCAAGATATTGAACTCGCTAAAATCTGGTATAAACGGGCTTATGACATGGGTGTAACATTTGCGGACGAGGATTATGAACGTCTTGTTGGCAACAGTTCTTCGGACGCTTCAACAGGTTCAGAGTCCTCTGTGACTGAAAATGAAAAAAGTACTTCAGACGCTTCAACAGCTTCAGAGTCTTCTGTGACCGAAAATGAAAATAGTACTTCGGACGCTTCAACAGGTTCAGAGTCCTCTGTGACTGAAAATGAAAAAAGTATTACTGCGGGTGATATAGCAGAAACGGCAGGCGACGTGGCTGATGTTGCCGGTGCTGTAAATGATATAGCCGGTGCATTTGGCAAGGAAGGATTGGAAAATGCTTCCGGAAAAGTCGAAGATATCGCAAAGAAGGTTAATACTGCCGCACGCATAATAGAATTCCTGGATATTCTTTTTGGGGATTAATAAGGGTTTTACTGTATGGACTATACCACCTTCACCCTCACCGACCTGATAGAGCGGTGTGAAACTACAGAGGAATTTAAAGAGCTGCTCCTGACAATAAGCTCTCAAAGGGAAGAATGGGAAAAGGTTATCCGCTCCATTATGGAAGAGGGTAACCTTTCCATATCTTCGATGGCGGAGAAGTGCGGCGTCAGCAGGCAGGCCGTTATGAAATGGCAGAAGGGGAGCATACCGAAATCAAGGGATTTATTTATCCGCATTGCGCTGGCGGCCGGATATTCCCTTGACGGAGTGAACGCTTTTCTGACAAAATACGGCCGCTGTCCCGCCCTGTATGCAAAATCCCTGGAGGATGCCGTCTACATTTTCATTTTGTTCTCGGATAAGCTTGAGCACTCGTATCTCTCATATCAGAGGATCACGGAAGAACTGAAGCTTAATATGGATATGTCCCGGATAGCGGAAACGGACAACGGCTGGGAAACCGGAACATATATGAATATGCTCATGGGGCTGGATTCCCTGGAGGAGCTTACGGAATTTGTCTCGAGCCACGCAAAGGCCTTTAAGCAGCAGTATGAGAAGCTTTATGCCTATGTGAAGATGTATATTGAAAGCAACCTCTTAAGCGATGACAGCGCCGGAGACAGCGTCTACGCCCTTGCAGAGAGACAGCAGTGGTCCGCCTCCCTGCGCACCTGCGTGTCCGAGATCAATAATAAAAAATGGTATCCCCAGCGGAACAAGATCATTTCCCTGGGGATACATCTGAATATGGATGTTGAGCAGCTGAACTATATGCTGCGGCTGGCGCATATGTCCGAGCTTTACGCGAAGAATCCGTTTGAGAGCGCTATCATCTACGCGATGACGAGCGCCGAGCTGGAGGATTATGTGGGTCTCACGGGCTCGGATCTTTGCTGGTATGTTAAAAGCATACTGGAGTCATTGGATTATTCGGACATTGAATTTTTTCTGGACGAATTGCCAAAGGGGCAGGAGGATGCCTTCTGAAACAGATCCCCCGGACCGATATGGAGACAGACATGGAAACAATGCCTTATATGTCCGTAGAAGCGGATGCAACCCTCGTGCTCATGGACGAGGATAAGCAGATAAGAACCTGCTTATTGACGAAAAAAAGGAGATGGTCCTTCGGCAGGGAGACAGCAACAGTCCATCCCGACATCCCGGTGCGTTCCGGCATAGTAAGCAGGGATCACGGTGAATTTGCCTGTGTGGACGGGCAGTGGTTTTATCTTGACCACGGCGGAAAGAACGGGACTTTTGTAAACGGAGTGAAAGCCCCTGCGGGAAGGGGAAAGAGGCTTTATCCCATGCTGTTGAATAACGGCGATATCTTAAGGGTGGATTATTCTGATCTTGGTAATCCTGACCTCAGAGCTGTATGGATATTGTTTTTAACGGAAAAGATAACTGACGAACATGAAGCGGCAGAGGCTTTCAGACGCCGGGTATCCATGGAGGCGGATGCTTAAGATATGTAACTTCAGGTAAAGATAGAAATAAAACAAGTGGTATAACCTTCTCAGGCGCAGGTTCGAAAAGCAAAGGAGGCTGCCACAAAATGATCGATATGGATAAACTGGAGCATTGCTGCATATGCAGTGATAGGGGCGGATATCGTCCATACAATGAAGATAGTTTTATATGCAACAAAATGAAGCCTGATACCGGGGCTGACCGGTTGGAGGAGGCAATTGCACTTAAAAACGGGTGGAACATCTGCGGAGTTCTGGACGGGATGGGAGGCACAGAGCATGGCGGGATGGCTTCTTTTCTTGCGGCTTCAGAGTTTGCCGGGATAAGGGATGCAATATCGGGGAATGAAAAGAGGAAGGAGCTTGACGGTATCGTCAGAGCGGCTTTTCTGAAGGCCAATAACAGGATAGTGGAAAATGCCGGATATTCCGGGACTACAGCCACTATAGCGGTTACAGACGGAAATGAGCTGAAGCTTTACCATCTTGGGGACAGCAGGGCTTTTTTGATCCATCAGGGCAGCATCAGGCAGCTTACGAAGGATCAGACGGTGGAAACCCTTAAAAAAGACATGGGTCTGTCCGACAGGGTGGTTGAAGCGGACAGGCACAGACTGACGGAATATCTGGGAGCGGATGAAAGTATGAAGGGGATCCGTCCGGTGGAATCGGAGTGGATCCCGTTTTCGGACGGCGACAGTCTGATTTTATGTACCGATGGGCTCTATGAGGGCTGCAGTCAACGGGATATGCTGTTTGTCATTGACAGGGTGGAGCCGGCGAAGGTGGCCTCGGAGCTTGTGGATCTGGCACTGTCCAGGGGTGTAAGGGATAATGTCACCTGTGCGTACATTTATTGACAGGGAAGAAAAGAAATGACTATTGAGGAAAGAACAAGACTGCAGTACGCGAAGGTCTTTAAGGACTGGCGCATAGAGGGAGACATGATAGGCCGCGGCTCGCAGGGGAAGACCGCGGTGTTCAGGATCACCAAGGAAAACTCCGGTTTTACCGAGACGGGGGCGCTGAAGATCATAAATATTTATGAGGTTCCGCTTAACGGGAAGAATGACTCCGGGGACGAGATCGCTCAGGAGATCGCCTCGGTCAAAAAGAAGGCGGAGAATGAGCTGGCCGCCATGAACCGCATGAAAGGTCATGCCAATATCGTAAGCTATCATGAGTTTACCTTTGAAGAATATAAGGACGAGGATGTCCGGGGAGTGGATCTGCTGATCCGTATGGATTTTCTGGAAAACATCGGCAACAGGGTAAGCGAAGGTGTCATCTTTTCCGAAGCGGAGATTATCCGGATGGGACGGGATCTGTCGAGAGCTCTGACAGACTGCCATCATAAGGGGATCCTCCACCGCGACATCAAGCCGGATAATATCTTTAAGAACGAGTACGGATATCTCCTCGGGGACTTCGGGATCGCCAAATATTCCGAGGAGAATAACCTTGTGGCAAGCACAATGGCCGGCTCCTATCCCTATGCCGCGCCGGAGCAGTTTAAGCTCATCGGCTCCGGGAACAGCGAGGGAAAATATGATTACCGTGTGGATATCTATGCCCTGGGGCTGTCGCTCTATGAGCTGGCAAACGATGATAAGATCCCTTTTGCTACTTCCACTTATAAAAGGGCCGAGGATATACAAAAGCGGCTGAACGGAGCCGCTCTGCCGGGGCTTCCTTCCGTGAGCCATGAGCTGGAAACGGTCATATTGAAGGCCTGCGCCTATAAGGCGGAGGACAGGTTCCAGACCGCGGAGGAAATGCTCCATGCCTTTGAAGGGCTGTCTCTGGACGGAACCCCTCAGAAGCCGGAGGGACGGGTTGAAGAAAATTTATCCTCTATTGAGGAAACCTTTATGGCTGTCGGCGGGGATCAGGCTGAAAACAGGGAGGAAAAACAGCCTTCAAAGGAAATCGCGGAAGAGAAGCAGGAGATCTCCGCTGCCGGGCCGGCTGAGTCGGATAAGAGGGACAATCCTCCCGCGTCCGGGAAGGATAACAGCGGGAAAAAGAAGACTGTGATCCTGGCGGCAGCCGCGGTGGCGGCGGTAGTCTTGATCGGGGTGATCATTTTCGGGAGAGGCTCCGGGAAAAAGACAGCGGAGGCTGAGAAAACAGCGGATACCGCAGAGGCGGCGGTGGAGGATACCGTGTCGGAGGCTGATGGGGGTGTCGTTCCCGAAGTGAAGCAGGAGGAAGCCGTGACGGAGCCTTCCTCTGAAGCATCAGCATCGGAGGAAATGGATGCTTCTCTTGAGGAGCTGCTGAAACAGGCACAAGAGCTTGAGGAAGAGGAGAAATATGAAGAAGCAGCCACCCTGATGGAAGAGCACCGGGATGAATTCAAAGATGTTGAGGTGGTTGAGGACAAGTATTATGAGCTGTGCTATAAAGCCGGGCAGGAATGCTTTAAAAACGATAATAGGGGAATTGCAAGGGACTGGTATACAATCGCGGCAGAAGGAGGTCATTCCGAGGCTCAGTATATCCTCGGAGTTTTGTACGACAGCTGGATTCTTGACCCGGTAGATAAAGAGAAGGCCGAAATGTGGTATAAAAAAGCGGCAGAAAACGGGAATCTGAAAGCTTATAAACCCCTGGCGCAATTGTATTATAAATATAAGGAATACGAAAAAGCCCTGGAGATCTGCAGGAAAGCTGATGAAAAAGGAGATAAGTCCTGTGCGTCGGTTATGGGTGAGTTGTTTTATTATGGGTATGCAGTTGAAACAAATTTAGAAGAGGCAAAAAAACAGTTTGAGATCGGAGCGGCACAGGATGATCCTACTTCTCTGTTTTACCTTGGCGTGATGAATGAAAATGGTTATGCTGTCGAAATGAATTTCGATACTGCCCGGGATTATTACGATAAAGCGGTCAGTCAGAATTATATTGGAAATAATGCCCGGAAAAAAAGGGATGCTATGGATTTTGCGTTAATGGGATTTAAGTATGAAAAAAACAAGGATTTTTATAATGCAAGAATTAATTTTGAAAAGGCAGATTCTATTTTTAATGAACAGGAAGCAAACTATAAGAATACTTTTGTGGAAGCTAAGCTTGGCTCGTATTATCTATACGGCGTTGGAGGCCTTGAGCAGAACTATAATGAAGCTGAGAAATTGTTCAAAGCGGCTGCTGAATTATATGATCCTTACGGTTTGATATTGGAAGGAGATGCTTATATTTATAAAAATGGTGTTAAACAACAGGATCTTGATGAGGCAGAACGATATTATAAAATGGCTGTTAACAACGAAAGAAATTATCCTGATTACAGGAATCTGGCAAAGGCAAAGCTGGCCGCACTGCAGGAATTTAAAAAAGGAAAAGACTGCTATGATGACAAAGATTATTCCGGAGCTTATGAACATTACAAAGAGGCATATGATACGGGATATGCTCCTTATGCAGCTTATAACATAGGTTTGTTGTTTAACAAAGGATATGGCGTTGAGAAAAACGAGGAGGAATGCTGTAAATGGATGGAAATAGCGGCTGATGGGGATTATTTTAAAGCTCACAATGCTATGGGGAAGTTTTATGAAAACGGTTACGGGAGTATTGAAAAAGACCTGGATGAAGCAAAGAAATATTACGGAATGGCTGCAAAAAGAGGATACCAGGATGCGATAGATGCCTTAAACAGACTGGAAAAACAGTGAAACAGCTCCGCTGCCCGTTCCTTAACTTTTCCCCTGCAATTCCGGCGTATAGAAGCAGCAGCCGTTGCGGGCTCCGGCGGCCTGAGGCGAAACATATTAAATCGGGGACGGTTATAAGAACCGTGGCAGTAAAAATTTCAAAAATCACATAAACAGATCCGCTGCAGTGATCTCATGCATTACGATCTGCCAGTGGGAATTATGCTTCAGCCCGTTAGAGGTAACCATGGTGATATGAACGGCCTTTCTGGTCTTTGATTCCAGAAGGAATACTTCTTCCTTCTCCCTGAGCTCCTTTTCATAAGCTGAATTTATAACGAATTCATTATCTGAATATTTCATTTCACAAAGATTGATGATATCATCTTTTCGGTCGATTAAAAGATCGATCTGTACTCCGGGAGAAGATTTTTTGCTTCGCCAGGAGTACTCCATTGTGCTGATCCCGGATATTCCCAACGCTTTTTTTATCTGTGGAATATGATTCAGGCAAAGAAGTTCAAATGCATTTCCTTTCCAGGAGTTATATGACGGGGATTTCATATAATTGATCCAGGAGTTTGTTTTGCCGGATGACAGAAACTTCAGGGCAAAGAGAAGAAAGGAATCGGTTATCTGGTAGATAAATCCCCGCCCGGTGGTGGTATAATCAGTATATTTTCGTATGAAACCGCATTGCTCCAATTCACGCAGTACGCGCGTAAGTGTTTCTCCGTCCGGCAGATGTTTGTTGTTCAAAAGCTCTCCCCTTAAGACACCGTTCTTTTTTGAACCGATTTCCCTGATAACAGCAGTATACTTTTCCGAGTTTCTGAAGAGAGAACGAAAGAGACTGTCATATTCATACCGGAGAGAACCGTTTTCATTGAAAACAAGGCGGTCCGTATTCTGTGCGACGGACAGGCGGGGATTCAGCATATTAATATAATATGGTACTCCGCCGAAAATCATATAGTATTCCATCACAATCTTATCGGAGACCTTATGACCGCCGGACATTAAAAGGCTTCTGCATTCCTGCAGAGAAAAAGGCATTAAGTGGATGCTTTGCGTAATGCGGTTGTACATTCCGCCGGAATCGAGGAGAATATTATCAATAACCCAGGAGGCTGCCGAACCGCATATGATCAGTAAAATATCTGAAAAAGAGGAGGCCCATCCGTTCCAGAAAAGATCAAGTGCCGTCTTAAAATCGGATTTTGCCGTAGCCATCCATGGCACCTCGTCCAGAAAGATTACTCTCTTATTTCCCAGAGCATTTCTTCTTACATCTCTTTGTTCCAGCAGCTGCCGAAGCCGATAAAAAGCCTCCATCCAGTCCTTCGGTATTTTATTTTCTTTGGAGCCGTATTGTTTCAGATATTCATTGAAAGCTTTTAACTGATCTCTGGTCTTTTCACCGGGGACACCCTTAGCATAAAAAGAGAATTCGTTGTTAAAAAATTCTTTGATGAGGTATGTTTTACCGATCCGTCTTCGGCCGTATACAAGCAAAAACTCAGGCTTTTTTGATAATAAACAATCCTGAAGGATTTCCTGCTCAGCTTTTCTTCCGATCAGATTCATGTATCGCCTCCGGGATAAATCGTCAAAACTGATATATTAAACCGACATATGACGATTTATCGGCAAAAAATTACATATAAATCGTTAAAACATATATATTATAAATCTGTCCCGGTATGTTTTCAAGAATTGTTTGTGCTGCCGCGTCTTAACTTTTCTCCTGCAATTCCGGCGTATAGAAGCAGCAGCCGTTGCGGCCGTGGTCTTTGACGTGATACAGGGCGATGTCCGCTTCGTGGTAGATTTCCTGCGTGTCATCAGTGTCATGGCAGAAGGAAATTCCGACGCTTAAGGAAAACGGAGGGATCTCGCCGTCTTCCTGCATCAGCTCCTGGTTGATAAGCTGTATTTTATGTTCAATAAATTTTTTTGAATTCGGATCAACATGAACCATAAGCACCGCGAATTCGTCTCCGCCCAGGCGGCAGATATAGTCATCGGTCCGGAAATACTGAACCAGGGTGGAGGCAATCTTTTTAAGGGCGAGATCTCCGGCCTGGTGTCCTTTTTCATCGTTTATCTGCTTAAAGCGGTCAGCGTCGAAAAGCAGGAAAGCGGTTGTGGCCGGATCCACACTGTTAATGATAAGGTCAAAGCCGGCGCGGTTATAGACCCCCGTAAGCTCATCATGAGACGCCTTGAAGGAAAGCTTTTCAATGCTGTGTTTATAGGCGGAATACATTTTATTGTAGGTTCTTGCCAGATACCGGAACTCATGCGCCCCCATAATCGGAAGCTTCTGATCCCGCCTGATCTGTTCCACGGCCTTCAGAAGAGGGTTGATACCGAGACTGGTTGTGAGCCCCAGCATCAGGATAAGACCGAGAGACTGGATGATAATCAGGATGACCATCCACTTAAGATCCCGCCGCATAAACATCTCCATATCGGTCTGTGTTGAATGGGTGCTGTTTTGCAGCTCCTCTATACAATCGTTTAAGTGGGCCCTGATATGGTTTTTCTGCGTATAATATTCATCATCGTGCATCATGCGCTCGGCGAGCACCTGTTTTTCCTCTGCCGAAAGCTGTTCGTCCTCTTCGGTCAGGACAACATCCTTCATTGCTTCCGGAATGTCATTGTCGCCAAGGGCGGAGAGCATGAGCCGCATCGCGTAGTATTCCCGGTTCATGAGAAGCAGGGAATCGTTCATGGCGCATTTGAGCGACTCAAGAGCCTCGGATTCGGGGATCCGGCTTTCCATCAGGCTGACGGCATTTTCTCTTCTGCGGGTCTGCTCGACTTCGTTGAAGTAATTATCAAGATGAGTACGGTCGCCCAGAACCGTATAGCACTGGGCCTCCTCCGTCAGGTAGTCCGAGGCGCTCATCAGGCTTGAAGCCGCTTCCTGCAGGCTTATGTACGTGTCGGTGGCGTCATAAAGGGCATGAAAAGACCTGACGGTGTGATATGCCATAATCAGCAGCATCGTGGTGACGGCAACAGAAAGAATCAGCATTATAATAAAAGTCAGCCTCAGAGAAACACCTTCCTCTTTGGCTTTCTTTAATAACCTCATTATGACCTCCGGCTCCCCCCGTTTAGACCTTGACCCATTATAAGCATAATAAAGAATATATGCAAGGATGCACGGCTTTTGCGGTAAAAAAGAAAGGCCCGGCCGGGAAATGTCCGGCCGGGCCATGTTTCAAGCTCTTTCGGCTTCCGAATCACTTAAAACCGAAATAGTCGATATCCATAAGATAGCTGCTGCTGCCGCTCTTAAAGACAAAATAGAGGTCGTGGACACCGGACGGGCTCTTGGAGAGCGGTACACTGACTTTTACAAAGTCGCTCCAGGCGCCGGTTGTTTCTGATTCAGGCGATTTATAGCTTCCGATCAGGGTGCCCTTCGGGCTGTCCAGGCGGATTTCCATGGTATAGGCTAAGGCGTTGGGTTTGGAGGTAAGCATGACAAAGGTATCGACGCCGCCGCTGAAGTCGACATCCGCGTACCCGGCGTAACCTCCGGCGGTAACATAGCCCAGGTTTCCTTCTTCGCCTTCGGAGGCTTTTGCCACGCCGCTGCTTAAGTTTTCATCAAAGGCCTCGCCCTGTATCTTTGTCGTGAGCTTCCCGGTTCCGTCTTTGCCTTCGTTTTTGCCGGGGTTTACAACTCCGTCGGAGCCCGCGTTGACTAAAACCACATCATCGAAAAGTGAGTCACAGTCGGTTCCGGCATTTCTCTTTGCGTGAAGAATAACGCGGACGTATCTGGCGGAACCGGTATTTTTCAGCGAGACGATTTTCTGAGTCCATTTATCCGTTTTGGTTACGGGCTCTGTTGCGGCCTCTTCCAGAACCTGTTTATCTGAATCCAGAAGCTGGAGCACCAGTTCGCTTTCGTCGCCGTGATCGGCGGTGAAGTCGCGCATATAGGCGCCCGCCACAAAAACGTCACCGCTTTTTGCGCCGCTGATATCCACGGTCTGGAAAAGATATCCCTCCGGAGTCTGTGTCGGCCAGAAGAAATAGGATCCGCGATACGCTTTGACGCCGCAGTCATCCTGCGTTGCTTCCCAATTTGCGTCCTGGGCTTTCCAGCCGTTGATAGAGCCTTCCTCGGCGTCGCCGTTTATCAGGAGGTTGTCATAGCCGGAGAAGTCGAAGTTATCGAAATTACCGGGATTACCGGGGGAAGCGCCTTCGGAATAGCCATAGATCTGCACGAAACCCATACCGTTCGAACCCTGATTATAGCTCCAGGTTTCATCGTCGGAATCCAGCACCTCGTAATGGCCGGGTTCCAGATCGAGATCGACCGAAGCTACCCAGTTCGCGTTTTTGCGGTGCCCCATCCCGTCATAACCTTTGGTTTTCCAGGTGCCGATGGTTTCTCCGTCCTTCTTTAAGCGGATCTTTCCGGGTTTTTTGCCCTTACCGCCATTCCAGTGATAATTCATGATGTAGGTGACGTGGCAGGCCTCGTCGAGGGTAAATTCCGTAGCTGCGGTGGGTCCGTTGCTGACCCCGGAGAGGTTATAGCAGGTCCAGACAATCGGATCATCGGTAACGAAATATCCGGAGGGACTTTCTTTGGAACCGTCCCCGGTTGTGCCGCGAAGCTCCGCAAAGCCCATTCCGTCTGAACTCTGGTTACAGCTCCAGGTGTCCTTGTCGGAATCCAGAACCTGATAATCTCCGGGCTCCAGGTCAAGATCGACATAGGCTACCCAGTTCGCGTTTTTAACGTGGCCCTGGCCGTCATAGCCTTCCGCTTTCCAGGTGCCGATGGTTTCTCCGTCCTTTTTTAAACGGATTTTGCCGGGCTCTTTACCCGTGCCGTTATTCCAGTGATAGGTCATGATGGATGAAACGTGACAGGCTTCGTCAAGGGTAAACTTCGTCGCCTTTTCCGGCCCGTTGCTGACCCCCAGGATGTTAAAGCAGGTCCAGATTACCGGATCGTCGGAAACGAAATATCCGGCGGTACCGCCGCTCCCCGTCGCCGCAAAAACAGCGCCCGTCGAGCCGAGCGTCATGGTAAAAACCATAACCGCGCTTAAAAGGGTTATCAACAGTTTCTTTGGTGTTTTCATACTTTTTCCTCCCGTTCCCGTGTTGGCAAATTTTGTGAAAAAAATGTATTGGAAACATAAAAATATTACAGGTTTTTATGATATCATAGATATATTCCGGTGTCACTAAGCACCCGGCAGTGACACCGGAAATGTCAATGACGTTTGGTGACAAAAATGGTCCGTACAATCAGGGAGAACGCTCTTAAGGAGAGGGATATTTTCCATGTTCATGCCGGGGAATACTTCGAAAGCGCTAAAGGCGGTACTTTCGGAGACGTGATCGGCGACTTCCAGCGCACACAGGCGATGTTGAACGGATAGCTCTGAAAAAGCCGGGGCTGAAAGGAGGGGAAAAATGAGATTTGCAATTCTTGGTTGCGGCTGGATCGCCCACAATATGGCACGGACGATCATCGAAATGGCTGATGTAGAGCCTTACGCCATTGCTTCGCGGGATAAGATGAAGGCTGAGAATTTCGCGGGGCAGTACGGTTTTACCAGGGCTTTTGGTTCGTATGAGGAAATGCTCGCAGATGATAAGGTTGAACTGGTATACATCGCACTTCCCCATTCGCACCACCACGAATGGTCAATAAAAGCGCTGAACGCCGGAAAGCATGTATTATGTGAAAAAGCTTTTGCCGTGAACGAAAAACAGGCCCGCGAAATGATCGAGATTTCGGAGAAGAACCATCTTCTTCTTGCGGAGGCTATATGGACACGATATATGCCATACCGCAGGATCCTTAATGAGATCCTCGAACGGGGAACCATCGGAAGGCTGCACACTGTCTCTGCGAACCTTGGTTACCGGATAGATATGAATGAGCGCATTGTAAAACCCGAGCTCGCGGGCGGAGCTCTTCTCGACCTCTCCGTATATACTTTGAATTTTGCCAGTATGGTCTGGGGAGATGATATCAAAGCTTACCACTCTTCCTGTGTAATGACCGATACAGGTGTCGACGGACAGGACGCGATCATGCTCGAATATCAGGATGGAAGAATGGCGAGCCTTTTTACGTCCATCTATACCCTGACGAATCGTATGGGGCATATCGCCGGTACGGAAGGCTTTATCGAGGTTGAGAATATCAATAACCCCCGGGAGATAAGGATCTATGCGCCTGACAGGGATAACCCGAAGCTCCTGGAGCGCATCGGCGTACCCGAACAGATAACCGGTTATGAATATGAGGTTATGGCCTGCATGAAGGCTATCGCCGAGGGACAGATTGAGTGCCCGCAGATGCCCCATTCTCAGACGATACAGATAATGTGTCAGATGGACAGGGTTCGCGGGCAGCTGGGGATCAGATATCCCTTCGAATAAAAGGGGGAAGAATATCTTTCTGTCGTACAGTTATTTAATGATACAACGAATTGCTTCGTTCCTGCGGAACTTTCGCAATTCTAACAACCCTCGCAATCCGCTAATTTACTGCGTAAATTGCTACTTGCTCGTGTTGTTTGACGCCCAAAGTCAAATGGCTTATCGAGCCAGCTCGAACGCCATTTTGACTTTGGGCGTTTGTATCATTTTACTATCTTCATATTATCGTCCAAAATGGCTATTCCGCCATTTGGAAGCTGAAGTGTGTAGAAATATTTCCGTGTAAAAGTACAAAAATACCTGGTCGCGCCGTCATAAAATTTTTTCAGGCCGTGAGGAATGATCTTCAAATCAGTACAGTAGGTTAAGACATGTTTGTCGCCACAGTAGTAGCAGTCAGTCGTGATTTTTTGCTCGCTGCGTCCCCCGTTGACCTGCTCAAGCGTATCATCTTCAAGCTTTATGGCATCCGTGTTCTGCATTTTGTTTTCGCTCATGATCTTTTCTCCTTTGGATGTCGAAAACTCTTTTTTGTTTTTCTGTATGTTTATACGAACGTTTTTCGGCTGTGGCAAAAAAAAAATAAAAAAAATTTGACCAAAAAATTTGACCAGCTGTATCTCTGTTTCGATGGTATTGATTTTAGCACCGGCCCCGATATGTAGCAATTAGAAAAATATTTTTATTGCCACAACTGATATTCAGTCGTATAAAGAATCAGAAAGAAGTTTATATCAACTCTTGGCATTGCCAATCAGGACAGGAGGTCATAACGTATTATGAAAACAAAAGTGCTTAATCTGTTATTATCATTATGTTTAATAGCTTCATTAACGGCCTGCACACAGACAGCTTCAGTTACATACATCATCCCGGGCGGAGGAGCCCCCGGCGGCTGCGGAGGAAACAGACCCCTGCGAGACAAACGGACACAAATGGCTTGAGAATACCCCGAATTATCAGCAGCCCAAAACCTGTGAGATATGCGGAGCCACGGAAGGGGAACCCCTCGAAGCGGCCTATAAAGATACCGAATTCGTTAAAGCTGATACCGAAGTCGATATGAAGATGATGCTCGACAAGGAGGATCCGGAAAAAACCAATGTTGCCAAAGTGTGGTTTGACAACTATAAGATCTTTGATTCTGATGAAAACCATGAGGCAAAAGACGGATATGAATGGCGTACCGTTGATATGCATATTGCCCTCGGTGATGACAGGGAATACGATAAATGGCCTGACTGCTATGAGGCAAATTTTGTTGCAGAGTACTATCAGGATCATGAACTTGAAAATGACATGAAGAATATAACCGTAAACTACTATGGTGAGGATTATGTCTGTGATCATGTGTTTACCGTTTTAAATGAACAAAAAGGAGTAGATAATCCCGACTACAAAAAGTACGGATGGTCCGGAAAAGATACCTTTAC